>JAGHTR010000183.1 GCA_018065205.1 Candidatus Colicola caccequi | reverse complement strand
GCCGGAGTGGGCAAAAAGTTAGGATTCATCGCACAAGAGATGGGGCGTGAAATCAACACTTTAGGCAGCAAAAGCAACCAAAGTGAAATGCAGATTATTGATGTTAAAATGAAGGATATCCTTGAACAAATCAAGGAACAGGTGCTGAATGTGCTATAAAAAGTGGATATATCTATGCTTGGTGGTGTTGGCTTTTGTGGCTTGCACCACTAAGCCTTCTTATTCGGTTAGACCGGGGAATCGCTATGCAACAGGGTTTGAGATTGAACAACAAGGCTCTGCTTATCAATTGACGATTTACTATCCATGGATGCCCAATAAGATTATGGCTCAATATCTTGTTAATCCGCCTTATCAGCGTTTTGCTTCTAATTCGTGCACCCATGTGGGGTTCTTAAATGAACTAAATGCCCTCTCTCGATTGGTCGGAATTACCGATCAACACTTGGTTTTTACGAAGTTGACCGATTCGGTTATTGATTTAGGTAATAGTATGTCGCCTAATCTGGAACAAATTGCTTTAACCCTGCCGGATGTAATGCTGCTATCTACTTATTCGGAAGGCGATATGACTCCTCAGCGGTTAAGCAAAATGGATATTCCTATCGTTTATATTAATGAATGGAACGAGCAATCGCCATTGGCTCGTGCTGAATGGATTCGTGTCTTTGGCGTGCTAACCGGTCAATTGGAACTTGCAGATAGCATTTTTAATGCTATTGCAGACCGATATAACCTGTTGGTGGAATCGCAGCAATCGCGTTTGAATACACATCCTACTATCCTTTCCGGACAGGATTTCCGAGGAACATGGTATGTGCCGGCAGGAAATACGTATATGGGGAAGTTGTTTCAGGATGCCGGATATGATTATCGCTATGCACCGGACGAAGGAACGGCTTCTAGTCCGCTAACTCCCGAACAAGTATTGACCGAGTTTAGGGATGTAGATGTGTGGGTAGGTGTGCAAGAACGTACATTGGCAGATTTGCAGTCTCGCGACGAAAAACATACGTGGATAAAGGCATTTCAAACCGGAAATGTTTATCATTTCATGAAACGAGCAACGGATAATGGAGCAAATGATTTCTGGGAAACCGGTGTCGTCCATCCCGAATACATCCTTAGCGACCTAATCCAAATCCAATCCCTCTCTCCCTCTTCTTCGTCTTCGTCTTCGTCCTCTCACTCTCCCTCTCCCTTATACTTCACCGCCCCTCTCAAGTAGGGTGGAACTCATAACATTCTCATAACATTGTCATAACATTCTCATAACATTGTCATAACATTCTCATAACATTCTCATAACATTCTAACCCCCTAATGCTACTATGTCAAAATCAAATTTAAGCTATCCCTACGCAACTTCTTCTGGAAAATTCGACCACTCCAAATCTGTTAGTAACCGTGTTTCTTATGGTGTTCAGCACACTTATACTTGGAATCCGGACACCGTAATGGTGCAGACTCCGTCACGTGTCTTACATCAATTTGCACTCAAACTCGCTAATCTGCGCACATCTGAAGTAATGTCTGACCCTGACAAACTGAAACAATTTCGGAAATCTATTTCTTCACCAAACATGTCTAATGATGCGATAAAAAAGTTATCACCCACTTTCTTTAGACATCAATTAGTTGCTTATTTTATTCGAGAGATCAAGCAGGCTGCACTCCAACACGATGCAGAAACCATCCATACTTTGATGGATTTGGCTAACTTGTCCGAACAGATTAAATCTGGCGAAATCAAACCTGTCACCAACTCCCCCAAGGCCCAAGCTCTATCTACTTTTTTGCAATAACTCACCCCTTGCCGTCTTATCGGCTGCTTGCAGCCCTCTCCCAACCCGAAGAGGTGCTTGCACCGATGAGGAGAGGAGGAGCACAACTCGCCCGTTGATTAAGCTTCGCGGCAATCAACCCTTGCGAAGTTGTTGCTCCGACGATACCATCGCCGCCTCTCGTTTTTGTCTCCGTTGTGCATCTCGTGCTCATTATTGAGCGCGCCATACTCCGTCCCGTCCATTTCCGACGATACCATCGCCGTTAATCTTCAATCTTCAATAGTCAACGTCAACGTTAACGTCAACGTCAAAAATGGCAATTTCTACCCGAAGTTGCCATTTTTATTTGCATATTCCAAAAATTCTTTGTACCTTTGCACTCGGATTCCACGCTGGAGGGGATTATGTCTCTTTGCGGGGTGGGGTTCAGACATAATAAAAGGCGTTTACTGACGCTTTTTCTTTGTCTATTAATGCAATCTAGGATACTATTTCTCTAGGTAATTAGGATACTAATAAAATATCTATAATATCAAACGGAATGCGCCGAAAATCCAATAAAGAGTAGGCAAAAAAATGCACTTATTATGAAAAAACTTACTTTGTGTTTTATTGCAATTATCTGCGCTACACTAAACACCTATGCTGACACTCCGGAAGGAGTAGAAATGGTTGACCTTGGTTTGCCATCAGGTACGATGTGGGCAAATATGAACTTAGGGGCAACCGCTCCCGAACAAAATGGAGACAAGTTTATGTGGGGTGAAACAACGCCCGTAACATCAGGTAGTTCCTATTTCGATCCCAAACATACTAAATACAGCGGAACTGCCACCTTAAAACCCGAAGACGATGCAGCACATGTTAATTGGGGTGAGCCTTGGCGCATACCGACTCCGTGGGAACAAGAGGAATTGCGGAACAAGTGTTCTTGGACAAAAACACAACTGAATGGTAAAGATGGATATATCGTAACAGGACCTAACCAAAACACTATTTTTATACCTTTCGGGGACTATTGGAATTACCAATTAGGAAATTCCGAGCGAGCATTTTATATGACTATTGATGCCAATCGCGCCAAAGTGTATAATATAAAAGGTGATGGATTTGTTCGTGATTGTGGTTTGTATATACGCCCTGTTTGCATGGGTATTCCTGATACTACGACTTATGTTGTCACTTTCAAAAACGATGACGGCACGGTCCTTCAATCTACACGTGTTAAGATAAATGGCACTCCTGCTTACAAAGGCGCAACACCTACTAAAGCAGAGGAAACTGAAACTCTTTACACGTTTGCCGGTTGGACGCCTGCCTTTGCTGCTGTTTTTGCGGATGCTACCTATACTGCAACATATAAGTCCACACAAAAGCGGAATAACCCTCCAGCAAATGTTCAAATGGTTGATTTGGGTCTTCCCAGTGGACTCAAATGGGCAAACATGAATGTAGGAGCAACTGCCCCCGAAGATTATGGCTATTATATCGCCTGGTATGATTTAGACCCCAAAGACTACTACGATAATCACACAGGGTGTGCTAATGTCCCCAAACCAACAAATCACACATTGGATGTAGATGCGGCACGCATCAATTGGGGAGCGCCGTGGTATGAGCCCACCTTTACAGATATGGTAGAATTAGTGAATAATTGTACATGGACTTGGACTACTCAAAACGAGGCGAATGGCTATCTCGTAACAGGAAAAAATGGAAATAGCATTTTCCTGCCAGCAGGTGGTTTTAGATACAATCTTTCAAATAAACCTATCATGGATCGCACAAATGGCTATTATTGGACATCTACGCATCAAACGTCTGAAAAGGCAAAGTGTCTTAAGTTCAATTCAAGTTCAAAAAATGTGGACGGCGATGATCGTTACTATGGGATGTTTATTCGTCCGGTTTGTATGTATGATGACACTTCTATTTCGACCTCAACAGAATCGTTGATTATCAATCGTCCTGCTGCTCGTAAGTTTATGCACCAAGGGCATTTCTATATTGACATTGATGATCAGCTCTACAACGCCACCGGCGCGAGAGTGAAGTAACTCTAAAACTTTCCTCTTCTTAATCTCTTGCGAGGCAGAAAACAATTCGTTCTCTGCCTCGCTTTTCGTCCGCCTCCGGTGGGGCTTAGTAGGGGCTTACATTTTCACTGGAGTGCTCTAAGCACCGGAGATACTACGGAACTTTAGACGCGCCCCAGTTGCCCCTTGATTCAAAAAGTTAAACACCAATAAATTTAATCAAGCGGACAAATACGCAAAATACTTGTCTATTGAGATTATTATGCACATATACATTTACGCTTTCAAACATGCCAACGGAATCACTTTGACACCATCAGGACGGGTATATGCCATTTTGCCACCGGTAATGACAATCTTCAAATCGGGTTCACGCAATAGGTTCTGCTTCTCCTGAAGGTTATGCTCACGAATAAGTCGGTGCATTTCACATAAATGCTTTGCGCCATCTTCTATCTCGCTGCTACCCAATTTGCACTCTATTAGGGCATAGCGTCCATCGCCTAAATGGAGCACAATATCTGCCTCCAAACCATATTTGTCGTGATAATAGGATACTTCTCCGTCCAACGCATCCGAGTACGCACGCAAGTCCCTGATACACATCTGTTCAAATTGGAAACCAAATGTTTTTAGTTGTGTTTGGAGAACTTCGGGGGAGAGTTGCAATGCTGCGACTGCTATAGAAGGGTCGCAAAATCCGCGTTTAGGAGTATTACGTATAGCAGCCTTGCTTCGAATAGCAGGGCACCATGCAGGAATATCTTCAATAATGTACAAGCGTTCAAACGCTGACACATAATCCTCAAAAGTAGGACGTGTGCAATACACAGAATCTTGCTCTGTAATGTCTGCTACCATTGAGCTGGTCTTTGCTAAGGTGGAGATATTGCGAGCGTATGTGCGCAATAGCATTCTTGCCAAATGAGGATTACGACGTACACCATCCACTTTTTGAATATCTCGGTCGCATAATGTGCTTACATATTTGCGTGCAACCTGTAAGGCACTCTTTTCGTTCTTGCTCAATACTGCTTGTGGCCAACCACCACGGCAGGCAGCATAAATCAGTTGCTCCACGGTCATTGCCGACTGCTTGCCATCAATGTCTAAATCGGGGTTGCTAAATAATTCTATCAACGATATTTCACCGGTTGACTCTCCCGATTCCCATAAACTCATAGGACGCATTTTAAGCGATGCAATACGACCTGTCCCTGTGTGACGAATCTTACTATCGTCAACACTATTAGAACCTGTCAAGATAAACTGCCCGGGTAAACCTCGTTTATCAACCATAGTTCGTACGGCATCCCATAGGACAGGAGCATCTTGCCATTCGTCAATCAAACGTGGCGTATCACCTAACAATAGCAGTGAAGGTTTTGTTTTTGCTGTTGACTGTAATTCTTCAAAATCATCTGGGTCTTGCATGCGTAACACGCTACCGGCTTGCTGTTCGGCAGTAGTAGTTTTTCCACACCATTTAGGACCTTCTACCAATACGGCTCCCATTGCTTCCAAGAGGAGTTTTAATTGGTCATCTGCAACACGTCTTAAGTATGCCATAATTGTTTTCTTTTATATATAAAACTGCAAATTTCATTTCAGGCTGCAAAATTACTAAAAATAAATGAATTACGCAAATTATTTTCAATTTTATCTGCATTTTATTTTCAATTTTTTCTGCATTTTACTTTCAATTTTATCTTATCTGACATTATTCTATATTACAGCGATAGCGTGCATTATTAAGATGATGGATTTAGATTTTATGGCAACTTGATGAAGAATCTATCTTTTTTTTCATTTTTTCTGCTGAAATATTTGCATAATCCAAAAAAAAGCAGTACCTTTGCAGTCGAATTTGATAGAGGGGGCCTGAAAAGGTTCCCTCAACTCGTACAAATA
>JAGHTR010000127.1 GCA_018065205.1 Candidatus Colicola caccequi | reverse complement strand
AAGCCTGTGCGAATCAAGTTAGGAGAAACAACATCGGCAGACATTTGGGCACGCTCTAATACTTTGGCCGAGATAGCGGACGACGCCAATACCAGGTTATTCTCTTCACTTTTCTCAATCAGATATAAATACTGCTCCTCTTTGGTTTGCGTATTGCGTTTCATCTCCAAGTAGGTGCGTTCCTGTTCAGGCAGTTGAGCCAAACGTGATGCATACTCTTTAATTTGTTCAGTGAGATGCTCTTTGCGCGTCTGAGCGGACGTACGAGCCTCCTTTGCGCCTATAGTGATATGAGTACGCTGTACCATCAGCGATTGGTCAAGCGTCTGCACCAGCGGATTGGATTCGGTAGTGGACTCCAGCAACTGAATACGTTTATCCACATTGCGGTTATATTCATTAATCATCGTATTCAGGTTTCCACTCTTAAAGTCCGCATATAACGCGCGCGGGGCGTTATTAATATAAGGTGTTTGCAATTGGGTATCTAAATCATCCAACACACGTAACGTCAGATTAACATCCGCTAATTGCTGCTGGTAATTTTCAATCTGACGTTGGTACTCGGATGCCGTCTGATCTATATTAGTTATTTGATGGGTACTCTTGTATATCTCCATCGTTGATTCAGCATCATTGAGTTCTGCACGCACAACCGACAACCGTTCATCCAGGAATGCTTGAGTCTGCATGGCAACAGAACTCTTATCCTTAAGGGATGCCTCGTTGTAAAGCGACAGCAGCAAATCAATCATTGCCTCCGACTGATGTGGGTTCTTGGTAATAATCGACAATGTAATTACTTGCGATTCGCGTGATAAACGTTCCACCTTCAGTTGACGTAACATGAGATCAATCATCACTTCTTGTGGAAAAACGGTGATGCGATATTTGGTGCCGTCCACCACTTGTTTATACACCTTCTTTTTGGATGCCGGTTCATATTGGAAAGCAAATTCCGGTGTAGGATAAATGGGCATCCATTTAAGATGATGACGTTCCTCCACGATGTAGTTCAGGTGCAGACTATCCACTACTTGACGCATTAAGTCACGAGAAGTGAGAGTTCTAACTTCATCCAGAGCCTGTTTATTGGCTGTCTCACCCATTATATTCATCATCTGCCCTTGCTGAGAGTCTCTATCGGTAGTACGCAACATGATAGCAGCACTCACCTTGCGTTTAGGAGTAGAAGACACAAAGTAAAATGCTCCTACAATAACACATAACACTACACTGATAACAAACCATAAACGATTCGTCCAGCACCAACGGATTATTTCTTTTATATTCATACTGGTAATGATTACTTATTCGACGAAACGGCATGAAGCGGACGTACATTAACTACATCGCCTTTAACCAAGTAATAACAAGGGGATTGGAATACATCGGATGAAGACAAGTCAAGTCTGTACTTGGTGACTTGTCCATTCTGATTACGCAGCACTTCCACGGCATTGATGCGTGCATTAGTGGTCAATCCATTAACAGCACCTATGGCTTCAAAGATAGAAATCGGTTTAGTTACACCCAATCTTTGAGGATTATTGACTTCTCCCAAAATGACAATTGAGGCATTATGAAAGGAGACCGTCACGAAGACCTTCTGCAGATTTTCTTGCAATTTGGCGGCGATGGTCTCCTGAACCTGATTCAGAGTGAGCCCCTGCATAGAAAATATGCCTAAGTTTGGCAATTCAATTTGACCATTAGAATCTACAACATACACATTGGTAGCCGTGTTAAATGGTGCCGCTGCCTCTTGACTAAGTGCCTGAATAGCAATATGCAACTCATCTCCCGATTCAATAACAACCTCGGGATAAACAGGTTGCTGCGTTTGATCAGTTGACCCCTGCAACAGTGTCATTTGTTTAACTGACGTGCAGGCAGTCAGCAAAAGCAACAAAGAACAATACAGTAGATGTTTCATATAATTATTGGTTAAATTTCTCTTTCTTATATCCGTGTTCCTCAAACACTTGGTCTACATCATACGCGCGATAGTCCATCAGTTGACGCACATGATACCACCATCGAGTATCCTTAGGATGGGATAAGGAAGCCTTTGCATAGATACGTTGTTTAAGATCCGGATGGGATGTACAATAAGTCAATGCCCACGTTGTTCCACCAATCACAATAAAAGCAGCCAATAAGACTATGTACAACTGCCATTCTATGTTAACGCCGAACTTATAGGACACGTACCATGCAGTAGTTACTAATAGTCCCAACACCACTTCGGACAAGGATGTAAAGATATGACTAAACCCTAATTCAATAAACAAGTGATGAAGGTGGGTTTTATCCGGCGCGAAGGGTGATTTATGTCGAATTATACGGCTGCACATCACCCGCAATGTATCAAAGACGGGTACGGAAACAACCGCAAGCAACATAGCAATAGTATTCATTCCGATAGCATCCATTTGGTTATTAGCCAGCCCCTGATTGGACATGATACGAATCACGAACCAAGACACCAACAATCCCATGACCATAGTGCCTCCGTCCCCAATGAACATGCAACTCTTGCGACCAAAGATATTATGTAGCGAGAAGGTAATGAGCGAACCTGCGAAGCAGAAAGCTAACGCCGCATCAGCAGGATCTCCCATCTTATAGAAAATAGTGCCTAATAGGATATTGCATACTATGCAAAGTAGACTGCTTAGTCCATTAACTCCATCAATCATATTAAAGGCATTGATTAACCCCACCCCCACAAACACCGTGAGCGGAACGCCCCAAAGCCATGAGAAGGAGTAGATTCCCCATAAACCATGGAAAGAATCAATACACATGCCGGAACCATAAACAAGCCCGACAATGGTTAGCGCCTCTATGAAAGCCCTTAGACCGGCGCTGATACCAAGTACATCGTCAATGGAGCCAACATAAAGCATCACCATACAAGCCAGCATAACCGGTAACAGATTCTTAGATTCCGGGAAAAGGCATGCCGCTAAAATAATTCCAATGGTAAGCCCAAAGAAAACGGCCAATCCGCCTAAGAAAGGAATGGGTTGCTTTTGCAGTTTTCGTGCATC
>JAGHTR010000044.1 GCA_018065205.1 Candidatus Colicola caccequi | reverse complement strand
ATTCAAGGCATCCGTTGGACAAGACAGGGCAGAGCACATTGGGAAAAAGAAATGAGGCCATTTACTATGGAGAATGGTGAAACGGCTTATACCTTATCCGGGTATATGGTCAATGATGAACCGAATGCAGAAGATACCGATAACTATGCACTGGAACATGGATTCTTATCCATTCAGCCTTGCACGATTGATATGACGTTGTATGCAGCGCTTCGATAAATATTGGATAGGTACCGTGATAGGTTTATTACTGCCTCTCACTTTTATAGCGGTTTATTTATCGCACTTCCATCTGTGGTTCTTATTGGAAGTGGGTAAGGCTGCTTTCCCTACCTTCTCCAAACTGTGTTTATTAAGTGTCTTCCCTAATCTGGCTTTGGTCTTTGTCTTTTATACAACCAATACATGGAACTTAAGTAAAGGTGTCTTGCTGGGGGCTTTCCCCTTCATGATTGCCGCTATAGCCTTCACCCTCTAAACTCTCAACTAAATGAAATACTTTATTCTTGCCGGCGAAGCTTCAGGCGATTTACATGCCTCTAATCTGATTCGTGCTCTGCAAACGGAGGACGCTGAGGCTACGTTTGTAGGCTTGGGTGGAGATAAAATGCGTGATGCCGGTTGCCGTCTATTGCAAGACTACCGTAATATGGCTTTTATGGGAGTCATTGCTGTGTTGGCTAATCTAAAGAAGATTCGCGAGAACTTCCGCATTGCCAAACAAGGACTGTTGAATGAACGTCCCGATGTGTTGGTGCTTATCGACTATCCGTCTTTTAATCTCAAGATTGCGCAGTTCTGCAAGGCCAACCTGCCGCAAACAAAAATCGTTTATTATATTCCTCCTAAAGTGTGGGCATGGAAAACATTCCGTATTCATAAAATTGCTCAATTATCGGATATGGTTTTGGGTATCTTCCCCTTTGAACCTGCTTTCTATGCTAAGTATGGCTATAAGTGTGAATATGTGGGCAATCCAACCATGGACTCCATCCGCGAGTACCTTCGTAGTGCTGAAAGCACGAATAGTAGCGAAGCGGATAGTAGCGCATCTGCGCGAATGGTTGTTCCAACCATCGCCCTCCTCCCAGGTAGCCGCCGAAGTGAGATCAAACATTGCCTACCTACTATGCTCTCCGCCGCAAGAGAGGTCTTGTCAACGTCAACGTTAACGTCAACGTCAATTACCGTCGCCGCTGCCCCCGGCATCGAAGATGCTTTCTATGCGCCCTATCTGAAGGGTGAGCAACTCACTCGTGATACGTACGAGTTAGTCACTCATGCTAAGGCTGCTATTGTTAATTCCGGCACGGCTACGTTGGAAACGGCGCTGCTCAATTGCCCACAAACAGCCGTTTATTATATCGCTTGCTCTAAATGGTTAGGGTGGCTCAAACCGTTTATTTTTAAGATACCTTTCTTCACCTTAGTTAATATAGTGCCCGCACGCGAGGTGATTAAGGAACTCATTGCTTTTAATTTCACCAAGGACAATATCGTGGCTGAACTCACTCGTCTATTGACCGATGAACCGTATCGCCAAAAGATGCTTGCAGACTATGCTGAGATACG
>JAGHTR010000007.1 GCA_018065205.1 Candidatus Colicola caccequi | reverse complement strand
TATGACCTATGTAGGTGAGGATACAATCCAAGCTTTGGATACAGTACGCTTTGAGTTGGCTATCAGTAAAGAAGACACTGTTCTGACTGCTATTAAGTTAGGTCGTCCTGCTCCTGCAGCTCGTAAAGAGTTTGTGTTTGTAGCCGGTGAGGCAGCCGCCAGTGATCCTGCCCTGTTTGCTATCACTTGGGGTAAAGACGGTTCTAACGAGACGGTTAAACTTGCGAATAAGGCAGACGATATGTATACGGCAGAAATTTTGGAGACCGTGGACAGCGTAGTCTTAGTACGTTGCGCTACCGGTGCCACCGAGATTATCTGGGATGGTGAAGGTAAGAACGTATGGAATCAAACCGCCAATTACGAGTTGTGCGACACGATGAGTTTTGTAGCATGGGTAGAAGAGACGAACTTGTTTGCCGTTACCTGCGAAGCACCGCAACCTGTAGAAGATAAGTTCTATGTTACCGGTAATGCTGCTTTAGTTGGCGAAGAGAAAGCTTGGAAAGCAGACGCCATTGAGATGACCAATGGCGCTTACACGTTCACCGCTCTTCCTGCTGGCGAATATGAAATGAAGATTACCAACGGTGCTTGGGATCCGGAAGGACGAAGTTGGGGCTCTGCTGCTTTGAGTGAAGAATGTTCTGCTGGTGTAGGCGACAAGGATGGTAATGTCCACTTCATCGTTGAGACTCCTAACGACGTAAACGTTGCTATCGCTGAAGGCAAAGTAACCGTAACCGGTACTTTCAAACAAGAACCTGTTGACGAAGGCTATGGTATCCTGCTTAATGGCACCGACTATATCAAGGGTGAAGCATCTGACATCGATGGTGGTAAGGAATACAAGGTTGTTCTTGACCTCAACATCGGTGACTTCGTACAACTGTACGATGGAGCTAAGCACGTTGCTTGGGTTGTTGATCCGGAAGGCTCAGGTTATACCAACTTCGACCAACACGATAACGCTCTTTACATCAAGGAGAATGGTAACTACCAATTCTATGTAAAGATCTTTACCGATGCTACCTCCGGTCTATATGTTGGCTTCACCAGTGATCCTACCGGTCTCATTGAGATTATGCGTAATGCTAAGGATGGTAAGTTCATCATCAATGGTAATATGATTATTCGTCGCAATGGTGCTCTCTACACCATACAAGGCGCACGTCTATAATTCATTTTACATAGTTCATAGTAGGGGAGCGGTTTTCCGCTCCCTTATTATTTTAATAAACCCGTCTTCTCATTCAATAATCCTTAAAAGTGACCATTTATGGTTAATTATACTTAAAATATTTGCATATATGGGAATTTCTTTGTATCTTTGCAACGTCTAACAAAAAATAAAATTCATTTATCATGAAAAAGACGTTTCTTTTAGTATTACTCGTATCGTTGGCAGTTGGACTTTCTGCAGCTGAACGTACGGTAGAAGATGCCGCTGCCATTGCAGCACAATTTACTAACAATCAACCATCCTTGCGCCAGGCCGGTGTAACTCCTCGTACGGCTGCTACTATGACGTTAGCGCATAAGTGCATGAAGAAAAACGGTACCGAACCTGCGTACTATGTTTTCAATCAGGGCAATGATGCCGGTTTCGTTATCGTCAGTGGTGATGACCGCACCGAAGATGTGCTCGTTTATGCTGAACAAGGTTCGTTTGATCCAGAAAAAGTTAATCCTAACCTCCGTTTCTGGCTTAATCGTCTGCAGGAAGAGATTTCTTTTGCTAATGACGACAACGCCGTGGATAAAATTACTCCCCGCAAGGCTGTTAGTGCCATTGGTCCGCTATTGAAGAATGACAAAGGTCAAGAAATTGCTTGGTATCAAGAAACACCATATAATAATCTCTGCCCCATAGACAAGTACGATAACACGCGTTCCTATACCGGTTGCGTGGCTACTGCCATGGCGCAGATTATGTATAAATGGCGCTACCCTGAGAAAGGTACAGGATCTAAAACCTATACATGGGAAAATGCGAATAAAAAGACTCAAAAAGAGACCCTAACGGCCAACTTTGGTGAGACCACCTACGATTGGGATAATATGGTGTATAATTATAGCAAAGTTAGTTACAACACGGCTCAAGCCAATGCCGTAGCTACTCTGATGTACCAGCTCGGTGTTGCATGCGAAATGGAATATGGTGGAGACGAAGCTGGTGGTAGCGGTGCTTTCACAGATATGATGGGTGATGGTATTACCACATACTTCGGATACAAAGCAGATAAATTCATCACTACATACACACAAAAAGCCTATGGAGCTTCCGCTTTTGAGCCTGCTGAATACGGAGTAACTACAGCCAAAATTGAGCAATACTTCAATGCAGACTTGGAGGCTGGTCGTCCCATTATAATGGGTGGTGAAGATACAGACGGCGGACACGAGTTCGTATGCGATGGTCGCAACGCCAGTGGCTATTTCCATATCAACTGGGGTTGGGAAGGCGATGGTAACTGCTACTGCAAATTATCTGCCCTAAAGCCAAGTGGCTATTCGTATAACTTCTCCACCAATATTGATGCCATGATTGGTGTAGAGCCTGCTCAACAAGAAGTTATTGCAGTAACCGGCGTTACAGTTGCGCCTACTTCTGCTACGCTCAAAATCAATGGCAAACAACAACTCACCGCCACCATCGCTCCGGCTAATGCCACTGATAAGGTTGTGACTTGGAAGAGCAACAATACATCCGTTGCTACCGTTTCGGAAAGCGGTCTCGTTAAAGGTATTGCTCAAGGTACGGCTATTATCACCGTTACTACACATGATGGCAACAAAACAGCTACCGCTACCATCACCGTCACCAATGAAACAGAAGAGTCCAAAGACTTTACTCTTGTGACCTCTGCTGATGAACTGCAATCCGGGGACGAGATGATTATTGTTGCCACCTATGAAGGCGACTCTTATGCTGCCACATCCGAATTGACCACAACCAAAAGCACAGGCTATCTCGGCCGCGCAGAGGTGACGATTGTCAATAACACCATTGCATTACCGGACGATTCTCCGGTAGCTATCTTTACGTTAGATAAGCAATCTAGCACATGGACATTAACACATGCCAATGGTGACTTAGGTGCTACTGCTGCTAAGAAATTAGCGTGGGATGATGGCACCCCTACATGGACTATCACTATCTCAAATAATTTGGCTACCATTGCAAGTACCAGTAGTTATGGTCGTATCCTGATGAACCAAGACTATTCACGTTTCTGCAATTACACTTCCGACCCTTCGCCCAAGATGTTGCTTCCGCAGATTTATGCTCGCAGCAGCACACCTACGACTCTGCCCGAATGGAAGCAAGAAACAAAGATACAGAAGTTCATCCTTGATGGTCAGTTCTTCATCATGCGTGATAATAAACTGTATAACGCGCAGGGACAATTATTGCGATAATATAGGATAGAGGCGATTGGGTTCGCCTCTATTCACTTTTTTATTCTATCATTATGAAAAAAACACTATTTATCCTTTCTCTCACCCTTATTGGTGTCGTATGTGCTTGGGCACAAGTTACCACCGTTCCTGCTATCATTCCTTTGGGGTATGATGGCGAAGTAACCATTATCTTCAACCCCAATCAGGGCAATAAAGGTATGGTTGGTGCTACCAAATGCTATGCCCATATTGGAATCTCATACAACGGACAAGACTGGCAAAAAACCGGCACTTGGCGCGATGGTAAAGAGAAATACAAAATGACCAAAAACGCTGACGGTAACTGGGAACTGAAGATTAGTCCTAATCTATATAGTTACTTTGATGTACCTACTACCACCCAAATCACCAAAATCTGTTTAGTATTCAATGATGGCCCTGGCGGCTCTAAGGAAGGTAAGACCGCTGCCGGTGGAGATATATTCGTTTATTTTGGCGAAGCCCCTTGTGCCGATATATGGACCGGCTTTACTCCGGCTGCCGTTACATCCAAGGCTCGCCCTGCCGGTATCGTCAATGGTATTTACTATGGTGCCGATGGCACTTCGGTAACGCTCTGCACCTATGCGGCCTCTAAGACGGCTGCCGCTAAGCACGTCTTCCTATTGGGCGATATGACCGATTGGCAGCTGGATAATAAGTACCAACTCTATAAGGACGGCAACTACTTCTGGATTAACGTTACCGGACTTACTCCCGGTAAGGAATACCGATTCCAATACGTAGTAGAACGTGCAGACGGCAAGCACGTACAGATATCCGACCTCTTCTCCGAAAAGGTTATTCACCTCGATGATAAATATGAACCACGCACAGTGGACCCTACCCTAATTGACTATCCTCACTGTGGCGCCGATGGCAGTTACGTAACGGTTATTCAAACAGGCAAGACTCCTTATCCATGGTCCGATGCCACGCTTAACTTCAAACGTCCCAACAAAAACAACCTCGTCATCTACGAACTATGGGTATATGACTATACCACCCAACATTCCATCCCCGGACTGATGAAACGTTTGGATTACCTTCAAGGCTTAGGTGTAAATGCCATTGAGCTCATGCCGGTTACCGAATTTGACGGACAAATTAACTGGGGCTACTCACCTAACCATTACTTCGCTTTAGATAAAGCCTATGGCACGCCTGAGATGCTCAAAGAATTTGTGGATGAATGCCATAAACGCGGCATGGCAGTTATCTTAGATATGGTATTCAACCATGCTACCGGACTCAATCCGATGAATAAACTTTATCCGTACGGCACGGACCTCAAGGACAACCCGTGGTTCAACGTTACGGCTCCTCACTCTGACAACGTGTATGAGGACTGGAATCATGGATTTGCACCCACCCGTGATCATTTCACGCGAGTGCTCAAGTACTGGCTCACGGAATATAAAGTTGATGGTTATCGTTTAGACCTCAGTCATGGTTTATGCTCCGATAAGGCTAATACATCCGTGGAGAACCTCAAGTACTACTACGATAACGGCGTAAAAGCTGTTTCGCCAACGGCATATATGATTTTAGAGCATTGGGGCAGCAACATGGGCACAGAACGTCCACAACTCATCAGTTATGGTATGCAATGTTGGCAGAACACCAATAATGCTTATAGCCAGGTTGCTATGGGATGGATGGACAAAGATGACGCTCTCACGGATGCTAACAAAGATGGCTATATCGCTTATAATGAGAGCCATGATGAGGAACGCAACCAATACAAAGTAAAACAGTACGGCAATGGTGATCTTAAAACAAACGAGACTGCACGACTCAATCGCGTACCGCTGACTTTGGCTTTCAACGTCTTGCTCAATGGTTCGCACATGCTCTATCAATATGGTGAACTCGGCTTTGATTACTCGTTATTCTCTAAAGCAGGAGCATCCGGCACATCGGATAGCTACAAATGCGAACCTAAGGTTAATCCGGAATCAATGGGCTGGTTATCTGCCGGTTCGACACGCATGAAGATTTACGACAAGGTGGCTAAAATTATTAAACTGCGTACACAATACCTATCCTCCGTGTTTGAGGGCAATCCAACTGCCTCTAATTTAGGTCACGGCGTGGAAGTTCGCTCGGTCCAATGGGGGAACGATGTATTGGTTGTGGGTAATTTTGCAGCCAATGCAGGCAATTCGTACACCTTACCCTCCGGCACTTGGTACGACTATCTCAATGATAATCAAAAGATTACAACATCTAAACTTTCGCTCAATCCTGGCGATTTACGCATTCTTGTTGGCTCACCTGTCGTGACGGATATTGATGAGGTGAATATGGATGTTACTCCGGCTGTTGCACCCACTAAGTTCATCCAAAATGGTCGCTTCCTCATTCTCCGAGACGCCGTCCTCTTTGACGCCCTTGGCCGACCACTATAAAAACGGTCTATACGCATAAAACACACGCGTTTTTATAACAAAATGGCTAATTAGCACCCCCGCTGATTAGCCATTTTTTGGCGTATATACCCATTCTTTCATTGGCTTTCAGGTGTGTTTGCTTTTAGTCAAATTGACAACTTGCTTTGCCTGTCATTCCCGAAGGTCGCCCGAAGGTCACCCGAAGGTCGCCCGAAGGCAGACCGAAGGTGACGCGCATGTCGTCCGTATGTCAGCCGGCAGTCCCCCGACAGTCATGCATGAC
>JAGHTR010000121.1 GCA_018065205.1 Candidatus Colicola caccequi | reverse complement strand
ATCCGCGACAATAAGGGTGATAAAGTCACTATTGATGCCAACTTTATTGCTGCCATCAAAGAACGTATGAAGCAAATCATTGCCGAAGATAGACCGATTATTACGGAGGAGAAACAGACCAAGGAGGTTATTCGTCTCTTTAAGGAACGTCATGAAGGAGAGACCACCTTGTTTGAGACCTTAGGTAATCCTTATTGCCGATACTTCCGTATGGGAGATTATATTGACTATTACACCGGAGCCTTAATGCCATCCACCGGTTATGTTAATATCTTTGATTTAGAGCCCTATTACAACGATATGCTGTTGCGTATCCCCAGTCGCAAGAATCCTGTGCAATTAGAAGAACTGATTCCTCAGGGTAAGATGTTTGGTATCTTTGCCGAGTTTATGAAATGGAATAAGTTGTTGCATATTCATAATGTAGGAGAGTTCAACAAGGCCTGCAAGGACAATCGTTCGTTTGAGATGATTAAGGTGAGTGAGGCATTGCACGAAAAGAAAGTGGCACAGATAGCCGACCAGATTGCTTCTCGTGAGCATCGACCTAAGTTTATATTGATTTCCGGTCCCAGTTCATCCGGTAAGACGACTTTCTCCATGCGTTTGCGAATCCAATTGATGGTAAACGGCATACAGCCCGTACTGATTTCAATGGATAACTACTTCGTCAATCGTGAAGACACGCCTAAGGATGAGAATGGAGAATGGGACTTTGAACATCTGCACGCGTTGGATTTAGATTTGTTCCGCCAGCAGTTGAGTGACTTATTGGCCGGAAAAGAGATTAATTTGCCTCACTACAATTTTGAGACCGGTAAGCGTGAGTATTTAGGTGATACCATGCAGTTAAAGCCCGATCAGATATGTATTCTTGAAGGATTGCATGCTTTGAATCCGGAATTAACTAAGGACCTGCCAAGTGATGAGACCTTCAAGATTTTTGTGAATGCATTAACCACTGTCAACTTAGATAATCACAACTGGATTCCTACAACGGACGTGCGTTTGATTCGCCGTATCATACGTGACTATAAGTCCCGTGGTTATAATGCCTTGGAAACAATTGCTCGTTGCGAAAGTGTGCGTCGTGGTGAAGAGCGATGGATTTATCCATATCAAGAGGAAGCAGATGTAATGTTCAACTCGGCCTTGTTATTTGAGTTAGCCGTATTGAAACGCCATGCTGAGCCATTATTGGATGCCGTACCTAAATACGTAGATGAATACACCGATGCACATCGGTTATTAAAAGAATTAAGTTACTTTGAACCTATTCCGGAGAAAGAGATTCCGCCAACGTCCTTCCTGCGTGAGTTTGTTGGAGGTAGTTCATTCAATTACTAATATGAAAAAACAACATCTAATTCTTCTCATAGTTAGTTTGGTTGTAGTGAGTACTATTACAGCCTTGTGGACCGTTCGTGCGCAAGAAGTGGATAGTTTAGAGGTGCCCACTACACCGAATATCATGGCAGAAATGCCTAATGCAACTATTATCCAGAGTCCATCTATTACGCGACTGATGCACGATAAGATTTATGGCATCACCCATGGTAAGAAAGAGATGCCCGGATGGCGAGTGCAAGTCTATTCGTCCAATAAGCAAGTCATTGCCAAGCAGGAGGCCGAGACACTTAAGGCCCAATTAGAACCGGAGTTAGAAGAGCCTGTTTATATCCAGTCGATACAACCGATGTGGAAGGTGCGCATTGGTAATTTTCTCTCGCAAGAAGAGGCTCTCGCGTATCGTGATTCATTAATTAAACGTTTTCCGGAATTGCAGGCAGAAGCCTACCCCGTGCGTGATCAAATAGAGATTGAACAATGAACCTACAAGATTTTCAGCCATCCGAAGCATTGACATCCCGCATCGCAGAGCAGATGCGTCAGGTGCTGCAATTAACCGGTGAAGATATCCATCGGGACGGATTACAACGCACTCCGGAACGCATTGGCGAGGCTATGCAGTTCCTATTAAAAGGATATAAAGAAGACCCTGATGCTATTCTGCAGTCGGCTCTTTTTGAAGAGGACTATCGTCAGATGGTAGTGGTGAAGGATATTGATTTCTATTCATTATGCGAGCATCACATGCTGCCTTTCTTCGGCAAGGCTCATGTGGCATATATCCCTAATGGCAAAGTGACAGGCTTGAGCAAGATTGCTCGCGTAGTAGATGTATATGCCCGACGGCTACAGATTCAGGAGCGTATGACGACCCAGATTAAGGAGTGCATCCAACGCACGCTTAATCCATTAGGAGTGATGGTAGTGATTGAGGCGGAGCATTTATGTATGCAAATGCGTGGCGTGCAGAAACAGCACAGCATAACCACCACTTCTGATTTTACAGGAGCGTTTAACCGTCAAGAGACGAGGGAAGAATTTCTGAGATTAATCAAAGGCTAACCTTAGTGCATCACTAAGATTTTAACAACCGTGTGTCCTCCACCCGGTTCGTTGCATAGTGCGCTATAAACGCCACTGGCCACACGACGTCCGTCGCCCGTCTTACCATCCCATACGGCTTGTCCGCCATAAGAGTGTGTTTCGCAAACCAAGTTGCCGGCATTATCGATGATATGTACGGCACTTTCATCCATCAAGCCGGTAATCGTAATAACACCTTCATAATCAGGTCTTACCGGATTAGGATAAGCATAGGCATTGGAATAACTATCCGACGGCATAGAGGCATCACTTTGGTACACCATCAAACCGGCACCGGTGCCGATGAAGACTTGTCCGGTAATCGGTTCAATCGCCAAACTCAATATCTCGTTACTGAGCAGAGGTGAGTTCTCTTCGGTAAAATGCTCAATGGTCTCTAAACCATCTTCGGATATTAGGTATAAACCGGAGGCTGCTGTTCCGAACCACTTGCGATTGGCTCCATCTACAGCAATGGCGTTGATTTTTTCCGTATTAAGCAGGTAGTCGGCTAAGTTTGTGCCATCATTACGAGGAATCTTGATACGTTCGCACGCATTAGACTTTTGGAAATCCACCTTGGCAGGAATAGTGATTAAGCCGTTTTCTAAACTAATCCATAGTGTTCCGTTTTTATCTTGCGCCACGGCATAGATGGCAGTGGGAGTGACCGTATTACCGTCCTGATCAACAAAAGAACCACGATAAATAGTCTGGTCATCGCTGCGTCGGTGGGGCGTGCCACGGTCATCTAACCGGAATAATCCTACAGGTTGACGTAGGGACGGAATCCATTTCCAATGAGGCTGGCGATTGTCCATGAACATCTCACCCGGAGTTCTCATAATCATTGCACCGTCCGTAGTGGATAAGGCCAATGTATCCCATTTAGCGCGAGGAGCCTGATGGGCAGTCGCTATTTGTTCCGGTGATGCCACATGAATCGTATTGGTAACCTCGGTATTGATAATCCATAAGTTATTTTGGTCATCAAACATCGCACCATCGGTGCGCACATACGCATACTCATAGGGCCCCGGTGCAGCAGTTTGCAACGGACTATTAGTATAGGTATAGTAATGAAGAACATTGGTGCCATACATCTCTAAGAGTCCCCGTCCATAACTGGTCACAAAGAAATGCTCCGAATCTAAAGGATCCACCGCCACATTCATCATATCTGTTATGGGTTCCCCTATTTGTTGAAGAATGTCATCATACGATATATTGGTCCAATCATCGGCCACAATATCATAAATCATGATGTTTCCCAGACGATTATATTCCGTTGCCCATCTTCCTCCCGGCAAGACGTATAGTTTTTGATTAGCGACCTTGATTCTGTAGGGTATATTTTCCAAAGGTCCATTCACCGCAAAGATTTGTGATTCTCCCTTAGCAACACGCGCAGCGCACCACACGCCGATGGCGAGCCAAGCGTCCTGAGTACGTTTTTGTACATCATATACACGGTATGGTGATTGGATTAAGTCAATGCCATGATTGGTTATGGTCAGATAGCCCTGCGATGATAATGGAACATATAACTCATCTTCCCCAGATTGAATAGATTCGCACGATTCCTCTCGCATGGTTTTCCATTGTCCGGCAACGCGTTTACATAAGAAATTGTTTTTGATGACATATACGGAATCCTTATAGGCTCCCATACCGGAATAGGTGATATCCGGGGAGGCTATTTCGCGTTTCCAGTACGAGAAGTCCATCGGATTATCCTGACGGGAAATGGAATAGATGATGTGTTCGCCGCATGCAAAAATGGAGTCCTGAGTCAGCGCACAACCCAATATATTCACCTCGCTTCCATTCTCGCCGATATAGTATGTATCTACTACTTGGCGTTTGGTGGTATTGAGCACCAATAATCCAAACGGCATCGATACATACGCCAATGAATCCACCATGAGGATGGCGTTGGCTTTTTTACTGGTCACCATATCTTTTTGGCTGATATCCATCATCGATATGATGTCTCCGTTATCGTATAGGAAGTCGATTAGGCCATTTTCGTACATGATTAGCAAGCAATGGTCCCTATTGGAATAGGCAATTTGCGCAATGGAAGCACCATGTAAACCGTCTTGTTTGCTATAGGTGACGGTCTCTTCGGTAGTTAAGTCCACGGCATACAAAGCCTTTCCGGCCTGCACATACACCACCTTAGTCGCCACTTCTACATTGGTAGCATTGCCGTATGCTAACAACGAGCGCCAACTATACATTTGCGCGTTACATACGCAAACCATACTTAGGAACAATATGCACAGACTCTTTCTCATTAGACCAGTATTTGTTTTAACGCCTCCATGGCCCGCGCCCGATGGCTGATGGTGTTTTTTACATTGGCAGGCAGTTCCGCAAATGTCTTGTCATACCCTTCGGGCATAAAAATAGGATCATATCCGAACCCGCTATTTCCGCGTTCCTCGGTAGCGATTTGTCCTTTTACTTCGCCATAAACTTGCTGTATTTGTCCGTTACGAATGAGTGTTACCACCGTTCTAAAACGAGCAGCACGATTGGTTATACCTTGTAAGAGGGTTAAGGCTTTATGACGATTGGCAGCGTCGTTATGTGCCTCCCCTGCCCAGCGAGCCGTATAGACTCCGGGCTCGTTATTGAGCGCAACTATTTCCAGACCGGTATCGTCCGCAAAACAATCTACGTGGTATTTATTCCAAATATATTCCGCCTTGATGCGTGAGTTGGCTTCCAAGGTAGTGCCATTCTCTTCAATGTCTTCGGTGCAGCCTAATTCAGCGAGGGAAATAATCTGAAAAGTCGAAGGAAGTATTTTTCGTACTTCCTCCAATTTATGAGCATTATTCGTTGCAAAGACGAGTTTCATCGGCGTGGTTGAATATCAAGTTTAACAGGACGAATCATATTTTCCGGAGCCAAGATAGTATCTAACTCATCTTTGGTCAGGATACCATGCTCCAAGACCAACTCATACACACCTTTTCCGGTGGCGAGAGCCTCTTTAGCAATCTTGGTGGAGTTTTTATAACCGATAATAGGATTCAAAGCAGTTACTATTCCGATACTGCCTTTGATGTAGTCTTCGCACCGTTTAGCATCCACTTTTATATCATTGATGCAGAATTCGCGGAGTACATCAAAGCCGTTCATCAGTATTTCGCAACTCTCAAAGCAGCATTGAGCCATCGTAGGTTCCATGGCATTGAGTTCCATTTGTGCAGCCTCGTTGCACATGGCCACGCATAGGTCATTGCCTATTACTTTGTAACTGATTTGGTTCATCACTTCGGGGATGACAGGATTCACTTTACCCGGCATGATGGAACTGCCCGGTTGACGAGCGGGCAGGTCTAACTCATGCAGACCGCACTTAGGTCCGGAACCTAACAAGCGCAGGTCATTGCATATCTTATTCATCTTAGTGGCGATGCGTCGCAATACGGACGAGTAGCCCACCATACAACTGGTGTCGGATGTAGCAGCCACCAAGTCGTCGGCTTTGCGGATGGCCCATCCGGTGATTTGTGCCATATACTTTGTGCATAACTCAGCATAGCCGGGTTGCGCACAGATGCCGGTACCGATAGCGGTAGCACCCATGTTGATCGTCAGGAACTCCTCGGCGGCATCATTAAGGTGCTTAATTTCGTCACGCAGAATAGAAGCGAATGCACCAAAGGTCTGTCCCATCGTCATTGGCACGGCGTCCTCCAACTGAGTACGGCCCATTTTAAGGACGTTCTTGAACTGCTCGGCTTTGATTTCCAACGATTGAATCAGTTGTTCGTAGTGCTTAACTAACTCCAAATGGGTAGCATATAGTCCCATGTGAATAGCCGTCGGATAGGCATCGTTGGTAGATTGTGAGCAGTTAACATGGTCATTAGGCGAGCAGAATTGATACTCACCGGGCTGATGCCCCATGATTTGTAAAGCACGGTTGGCAATCACCTCATTGGCATTCATATTGGTGGTTGTGCCGGCTCCGCCTTGAATCATATCCACGGGGAATTGGTCATGCCATTGACCGTTTAATATCTCGTGGCAGGCTTGTTCAATAGCCTTGAACTGTTCATCGGTCAGCAGATGTTGGTCGTGATTGGCCATGGCTGCACCTAATTTGGTGTATGCTAAACCGTTGATGAACAAAGGATAGTCCTTGAGTTTGAACTTAGAGATAGGGAAGTTCTCCATTCCGCGCAAGGTCTGTACGCCATACAGGGCCTCTGCGGGAATTTCTTTTTCGCCTATCAAATCGCTTTCTATACGTGTTTTCATAATGGTTAATCGTTCTCAATTGCTTCAGCAATCGAATTAGCAATAGTACACATTTCTTCGCTATCCAGCGACAGTTTAGGATTGGTAAACACCATATCTTTCTCCTTATCCAGAGGCACGAGATGCACGTGCACGTGGTTAACTTCCATTCCTAAGACGGCTATGCCTACCCGTTTGCAGTTAGTGGCTTTCTTGATGCCGGCAGCCACTTTCTTGCAGAACAGCATGAGTCCGGCTAAGGTCTTATCGTCCAAATCGAAGATATAATCAGCCTCCGGTTCGGGCAGTTTAGGCACTACCAATGTATGACCTTTCTTGAGAGGATTGATATCCAAGAAGGCATAGTAGTTATCATCCTCAGCCACTTTATAACTGGGGATTTCGCCATTGATGATTCGAGTAAATAACGTCATGATGCGCAATGATTAACGATTATAGACTAATCTCTAACACCTCAAATTCAATCACTCCGGCAGGCACTTTCACTTGTGCGATCTCTCCTACTTTCTTGCCCAGCAGTCCTTTGGCGATAGGCGTCGTCACTGCTATTTTGCCTTCTAAGATATTGGCTTCACCTTCAGTAACCAGTTGGTAGGTTTTTTCTTGACCATTGCTGCGGTTCTTGACGCGCACCTTGGTTAAGATTTGCACCTCATCCGTTTTGATGGAACTCTCATCAATGATGCGAGCCTCTACTATTTTACTTTTCAGCAAAGCGATTTTACTTTCCAGATGCCCTTGTTCCTCTTTTGCCGCATCATACTCTGCATTTTCGCTCAAGTCACCTTTGTCACGTGCTTCAGCAATTGCTGCGATTACGCGAGGGCGCTCCGTTCCTTCCAGGAACTGTAATTCGTCTTTTAATTTTTGCAGACCTTCTGCAGTCATATACGTTGTTGCCATATATAATGAATTTAATATTTACGTTTAAATACTTCCGATGCGATGAACGCACGGCGAACTTCGTTCTCATCCTGCCAATTTGGCATCAGATTACTCTCATTTTCCTCCACTTGTGGGAGTCTGTTATTTTCCTTTGTACTCATATAAACGAAAAAAAGCCATAGCCGAGGTTATTGAAAACATCAGGAAACTTCACAGCCTCCTGATGCCATTAAACCTAAACCTTAACTATGAAAATTTATTTGTTTTCGACTGCAAAGGTACAACTTTTTTTTGGATTGTGCAAATAAATCCACAAAAAAATGCAAAAAAACAGCCCAAAATGCACTTTTTGATGCAAACGCAATCTGGGGCGCGTCTGAAGTTCCGTAGCATCTCCGTAGCATGTACTGACCTACTAAGCCTAACACAAAGCCCACGGAGAGCAAGGATTTTGGCCAAAATCTTCTTAATAATCGTACATTTTGAGATGAAGTATGTTTCCGGTAAGGGTCAGGCAAGGATGCGAGGCTAAAAATTGTCCAAACCGTTTCCAAAAAATCTTAATAATAGTACATTTTTTGAGTGTCTAATGAGTGTTTAGTGAGTTTTTAGACACTGTCGACCGACCCTCGACCCCCAAATCACCTATAACATTGACTAAAATCTTAATAATAGGAAACTTTGGAAGTTCCATTCGCTTATTTTAGATATGTTCGGAAATAGTTGCTCCGTATCATTAAATCAGACAAACGATAGGCTTCTTGTTCTGTAATGGGGCGATTATGCCGAGCAACCGAATCCAACAAGTTTACTCCAAATCCTTCCCAATAGTAGTCCTCACATCCTATTAAATGCATGATGGTTGGATATATGTCCATTTGATAGCAAGTATCTGTCACTTGGATATTACCATCAATCAAAGGAGAATAGATGATGAGGGGCGTGAATGTTTTTGTTGTTTGCATAGAAATACCATTTTGTGACGCAAACATATCAAACTCTTTATCAATTGACCGAAATATTGTATGATCACCCGAAATAACGATGGTTGTATTATTGGCAATTTCACTTGATTTAACGTGGTCAATAAGAGAGCCTATGCAAGAATCACAATATGACAAACAATTCAGATATGCAGACATAATTAGTGGCATTCCTTCTATTGTTCGTTTTGGGTGAGATGCACCATGCGCAAATGGGACATGTGAAGATACCGTAGTTGCAAATGCACAGAAGGGTGTATTTACAGTATCTATATATTGAGTAAGTGCATCTATCAAACCTGCATCACCATTCCATTTGGTTCCTTTCGCTGGCTCTATAAGTTGCCTGAATTGATAGTTCTTAGTTACGATTGATTGTCTCCACATTCCAGGAGCCGGATTAAAAATCGCACTATGTTTATAACGCTCTGCATAACTTGGAAAACGATTTGTACCATATAATATACATGTCGCGCCATTAGCAATAGGTAACATTCCTGTTGCATCAATCATTTGTCCATCCATAGAATTGCCGTGTTTAACTTGTGATTTAAGTTTATCACAATACAAGATGTTAGGTTCTTGTGTTAGTTTCTCCAAATAGGGCATATATGAATAACCGCAAACAGGTTGCAACGGCCATGACTCAAGACTTTCAAACAAAATAAAAATGATATTCGTTTTAGGGCTACTAATGGACGTCTGTTTGAGATTAATCAAAGGCTCAATGCAATTTAGATTAGTGGATGATAATTCAATAAGTTCACCTGCAGGTTGTAAAATATTGAAAACAATACAAGATGGGAAATAACTTAGTATTGAGAATTCTTTAACATAAAATCCTGCCCATGCATTATAATCAGTACAGGTCTCCACACGAGCAAAATAATATACATGCCCAAATGGGAAATAATATTTATATCTTTCACCAGCAAGCATTTTATCATGAACTTCTGCAACTGCGCTATTTGTATGCCCCCAAGAATAACTGACTTTGGCATAAAATACATTGTCCAAGATGCTAATTAACAAGGATAATGCTAATGCAACTCCCCACATAAGACACGAGCGTTTGTGTACTTGACGTGGCATAAAACACAAAACTATTAAGGCATATCCAATAGAAATTAAGACAAAACTAATAATATCCCAACCCATGTACGATAAGAGGGAATCCCAGAACCCACTCATATTATCTGCCATCTTCATGGTTTCATAAGAAAGGAATAAGGTGTTGGCTTTATAGTAAAACAGATTGGCTATGCACCACAAATCAACAATTAAATTGGCTACATAGGTCCACCAAAATCTTTTAGAGATAAAAATAAAACTACCCAAAAATAGAACGGGGACGATTTTCCCTCCCCAAAAACGGAAGAATTCCGTTGGATGTTTCCATAATGAAGATACTAATATTCCATAATCAACAGAAAAATGGAATATCATTGTTTTTAGAAATAGTACTATACAAAATAATCCAAACACGCACCACTGGGCACGATTGCCTTTGGCGAACCAAGAACGAATAGATGACAAACTCATTGTTTTTTTTGTTGTTTATGGATAGCGGTTCCAACTATCCATACGATACTACAACAAAAAAGCGTGGAACCTTATTCGCCTATTCTCCAAATAGAGGCTCTGGTAAACCCTTGTACAAGAATAGACTATAATGTCTCCACGCCGGTATATAAATACACAAACATGTGTAATACACACCAACAATAGACATTTATTGTCATCTCGTTTTGGGTACAAAATTTACCAGATTTTCTATTTGCCAAAACAAGCGTCAATAAACGCTTTTTGTGCGATTATCAATTAAATCGCTATGTCTGCCATTTTTTACCAGAATGACCAAACTGGTATATTTTCTTAAAGATGTTTCACAATATCTTCCTTTGACATCTCCATTTTAGAGAAAGCAAAGAGTTTCTTACCTAAATCCTTAATGGATGCACCTATATGATAAATCGTTTCGTCAATAATCAAAAAACGATCATGAATAGTTTTAGTTTGTTTGACTTCAATAGGACGATACTGGGCGTTATGCTTATCCATATCCAACTGAATAGCCTTGCTAATCGTTTGAGTATAGATGGTAGCAGCAATTCACTCGATACCCTACAGATATAATCATATCTAAGTTGTAATATGGCATCTCGCGTAAAACTTGTCGTTTCCCCTCTGTACGAACTTGTGCAATTTTTACACAGGTTGCTAATTCACTCAGTTCTTGAGTATGATAAATATTGTGAATATGACGCACGATAGATGTCCTATCAGTATCAAACAACTCTGCCATTTGTGCCTGACTTAGCCATACCGTCTCGTCTGCCACCCGAACTTCTAACTTAGTCAGTTCATTGGGCTGATAAAGTACTATTTCGTTTTGTTCGTTCATAGATGTCATCACATTTTGTGACAAGATACTTGTATATGCTTAGTATGCGATGGCGAAGACTACGCGCTTGGCGGAAGGTTTGCCGGTAACCATACACTTGCCGGGTTCCTCTTTATAGCCGGGCAGGGCCTCCAAAGGAATACAAC
>JAGHTR010000186.1 GCA_018065205.1 Candidatus Colicola caccequi | reverse complement strand
TGAATTTGTTAATTTATAATATAACAAGATGTCTTAAAATGATTTATCTCAAAATAATTTTGTTTAATCTTATGTTTAGTTAACCAATAACTACCCACTTTTATACCTATTCCACAACTCCTAAAATTTCAGTTAATAAAATTGTTAATAACTATTGTATCTTATTGAAAGAGAAGTACTTTTGACCAAAATAACTAATCGCTACCGTCACTCCTGTAATCAGCATCTTACTGGGCGTCGGATACCAATATAAAACCTCTACACACAACTTTAATCCAAAGTAATTAATAGCCAAATTGATCAATACAATCAATATATATCTGCATAGCTGTTTATATGTCTTTAGATTGGATTGTGTAAAAGTAACATACTTATTGAGCCAAAAACCGGTCAAAAGTGTAATAGGAAATACAATACATAAAGTGGCAATGTGTGGAGTAATACAAATAGACGATGATTGTCCCAAATGAATATAAACCAACTCATGACCTATTATATAATTATATATGAGAAAATACAGAATCCAATCAAAAACCATATTTCCTCCCCCACAAGCAGCATATCTAAAAAACTGTTGAGAACATAATTTTTGAAATGGTCGGTAGCAAAAATTGACTATTTGGGTGATGAAATGAGCTAATTTGACCATAAAAATGAATTTTTTTTGCTTTTTACTTTTTAGTTTCGACAATTTTTTATAACTTTGCAGCCGATTTTGGGTGCAAAGGTACAAATAAATTCCCAAACATGCAAATTTTGCACCGAAAAATATATAATAATCACTAAATTATTAACACTCAATGGACGACTATCACCCTGATAATGCAAACTGTTCGCGCAAAGAAATCTTTGGGCCAGCATTTCTTGAAAGATTTGGGCGTCGCCCGTCGAATTGCTGAAACAGCCCCCGCAGGTCGGGTCCTTGAAATAGGTCCCGGCATGGGAGTTTTAACTCAGTTCTTACTTTCCAATCCTCAAATTCAATTAACTGCCATCGAACTCGATACAGAGTCCGTTCAATATTTGCATGAGTGGTACCCTGAACTGAACCTCATCGAGGGCGATTTCCTTAAACTTGACCTTAATAAACTCTATCCTGATGGCGATTTTTGTGTGATAGGCAACTATCCATACAATATATCCTCCCAAATTTTCTTCAAAGTGCTGGACTATAAGGATCGTATTCCTGTTTGCTCAGGAATGATTCAAAAAGAAGTGGCAGAACGCCTCGCTTCCGGTCCCGGCAATAAATCCTATGGCATCTTATCTGTCTTATTACAGGCATGGTATGATATAGAATACTTAGAAACAGTTCCGGAACATGTCTTTGCTCCTCCTCCAAAAGTCAAATCGGCTGTGGTGAGAATGAAGCGAAATACACGTACCTCACTTGGGTGTGATGAACAACTATTCAAATCAGTTGTCAAAGCAGCCTTTAACCAGCGACGAAAACAGATGCGCAATTCCCTTCAGCAGCTGGCAGGAAAAAATAACCCTATCCTGGAAGAGAATATATTTACGCGCCGCCCCGAACAGCTAAGTGTAGAAGAGTTTATTCACCTAACTAATCTATTGCAATCATGTCAGAATTAAGAATTTACTATAAGGATAACGATAAAATCAAAATCGCAAAGACTATCAGCGCTCTTAAAGAACTGGATAAAAAAGATATCGTATGGATTGATCTTCTGGATGTTTCTGATAAGACCGAGGATACTTTGGAGGGCTTCCTGAAAATTGATATCCAAGAGGATGAAGAAATGGAGGAGATTGAGATGTCTTCCCGTTATATCCAAACGGATGATTCAATTGTGGCTAACTCTAACTTCTTGAAGGATAACTTCGAGGTAGAACCTGTTAACTTTGTTCTAAAGAACAATATCCTCGTCACTACCCGTGATGTCGAATTAGGTTCGTTCAGCGAGACCGTCAAGAAAATGCTCGTTGCCGCTCGCTCTTTCCCAACCGGTTACCATGTCTTAGTGGCACTCATGGAGACTCGTGTGGAAAAAGATGCCGACTTAATTGAGGATACCACTGATCTGATTACTAAACTGAGTACCGAAATCAACGCCTCTGACCATGTAGATGAAGATGTGCTAATCCAAATCAAGGACTTGCAGGAAAAAGTAACCATCATCCGTCAGAACATTATGGATAAACAACGCGTGATTTCTAACTTCCTCAAATGCGATTTCTTCCCGCAGGATCTGCAACCGCGTTTGACGATGATCATCAAAGATATTAATTCACTGTTCGATTACACCCGTTTCGGTTTTGATCGTCTGGACTACCTGCAGGATACCTTCCTCGGTTTGGTTAATATCGAGCAGAACAAAATCATCAAGATCTTCACCGTGGTAAATGTTATCTTCCTGCCACCAACGTTGGTAGCCAGTATGTATGGCATGAACTTTGACTTCATGCCGGAGCTGCATTGGGAACACGGATACTTGTTCTCACTCTTGCTTATGCTCTTCTTTACCTTAGGTGTATTGGGAATCTTTAAATGGAAGAAATGGCTATAAAAACAGAAAGGGTTGTCATCTCGACAACCACAATCTTAATTAACCTTAAATCTAATACCATGAAAAACACGATGCAAAAGTACTGCTTTTTCTCAATCTGACCAAATATTTTAGTGAAAAAGTGACAAAAATACTCGTTTTTTCTCAATTTTGTCAACTCTACTTTACAAAATTGCCCTTTTTTGTCAATTTTTAGTCTCGTTTACAGTTAATCTGTTTGCGTTTGCGTTTACGTTAAAAAATGCGATTTTTTGTTGAAAATAGCATTTTTATTTGCTCATATCAAAAAAATGTTGTAATTTTGCACCGAATTTTAAGCCGTGATGGTGGAATCGGTAGACACGAAGGACTTAAAATCCTTTGGCCAGTGATGGCTGTGTGGGTTCAAGTCCCACTCGCGGTACAAAAAGAATAGAGACAATGTTCGTACATTGTCTCTATCTTTTTTCAGCATCGCGAGCAGGACTCCCGTAGGAAGTCCCTCGCGGTACAAAATCTTTTCTCAGCACCGCGAGCAGGACTCCCATAGGAAGTCCCTCGCGACTATTGTAGTTAGCGTTTATAGTTTTCCCACTTGGTGTTACGCATATCGCCGGACTTGATGAACTCCTCGTGCATAGCGAGAGCGCAAGACAGCGTATGAGGTGTTTGGGCAACCTTAGACATCTCAAGGTACTCGTTCAACAACGGACGGTACTCCGGATCAACGCAGTTATTGATGATTTCGTGTGCACGCTCAACAGGGTTCTTGCCACGCAAGTCAGCAATACCATGTTCGGTAATGATAATCTTAACCGAGTGCTCAGAGTGGTCAAGGTGGCTAACCATAGGAACGAAAGCCGAAATACAACCATTCTTGGCAGTGGAAGGTGTGGTATAGATAGAGATATAAGCGTTACGAGTGAAGTCTCCTGAACCACCAATACCATTCATCATCTTAGTGCCACAAACGTGGGTAGAGTTGATATTACCATAGATATCTGCCTCCAGCGCGGTGTTGATGGTAATCAATCCCATACGACGTGCCAACTCAGGGTTATTGGAAATCTCTTGTGGACGAAGAACAATCTTATCCTTGAAGAAGTCCATGTGGTCAATAATGTCCTGCAGTTTATCTGCACCGATAGTGAGCGAGCATCCGGAAGCAAACTTAACGCGACCTTCTTTCATCAAACCTACTACAGAGTCCTGAATAACTTCAGTGTACATCTCAAAAGCAGGGATATGTTTATTCTCGCCTAATGCACCTAATACAGCATTGGCCACATTACCTACACCACTTTGGATAGGCAGGAAAGAAGCGGGGATACGTCCGGCTTTCATCTCATCTTCCAGGAACTTAGCCACATTATTACCAATCTTTTGAGTGGTTTCATCCAGCGGAGTGAACTTACCTACCTCGTTAGGACGGTCGGTATGAACGACAGCCACTACTTTCTTGGCATCTACAGTAATACAGTCGGTACCGATGCGATCGGATGGCTTATAAACAGGAATCTCACGACGTTGAGGAGGATCTAATGGCTCGTATAAATCATGTAACCCACGCATGGTCTTCGGCATTGCTGCATTCCACTCAATGATAATCTTGTCGGCCAATTCGCAGAAAGTGAGCATATTACCCACACCGGCAGTTGGAACAATCTCTATTTGGCCACCTTTCTCCACTACATCGCACGCTTCGATGATAGCAAAATCAGGTTTAGGCATAAAACCATAACGCAGTTCCTGAGCTAATTCACTCAGGTGCAAATCAAAGTAGTGTGCACCTTGTGCATTCAACTCGGTACGCAGGTCCTTATTGCCCTGATAGGGAGTACGGAATAAGATGGCGTGAGCACGAGCTAACGCACCATCACATGAGTCACCGGTAGATGCACCGGTGTACATACCAATCTTAAACTCTTTGCCCTCTGCATGCAAAGCCTCAGCCTTGCGAGCAATAGCAGAAGGAACATCTTTGGGTGCACCGGCAGGAGTAAAACCTCCCATGCCACAAATGGCACCATTCTGGACGAGCGCCGCAGCCTCGTCAGCAGTCATAAAAGGAAGCATAGTTTTATTGTTGATTATTGTATATTGATTATTGTATATTGATCATTTACCACCACCAATGGCGTGGTAGAGGTCCACGTTAGATTGGAGTATATTGCGATAGTTAGAAATCAGTTCCAACTCTGCCGCCAATTTATCATTTTGGGCGGTCAGTACCTCTAAGTACGTGCCTTTGCCATACCGCATCTTGGTCTGCGTCGCATCTAAAGCGCGGGTCATGCTTTCTACGCGAGCGGTGAGATCATCCGTTTGTACCTGGTAAGAAGTGCGTGAAAGAAGAGCATTATTAACTTCGTTTCCGGCCTTCAGCAATGCATTGGTGTAGTTCCACTGCATCTCTTGTTGTTGGCTCTTAGCAATCTTAACCTGTGCAATCAGTTTGCCACCATTAAAGATAGGTTGCAGCAGATTGCCGATAGCGTTGAATAGTAGTCCGCCGGATGCCCAACCAATAGCCCCACCAATGGATATACTTGGACAGCAGTTAGCGCGAGCGTAGTTGGCATTATAGAACGCGCGTTCTAATTGATGTTCGGCTGCGCGTACATCCGGGCGCACAGTGAGCGCACGTAAGTTAACGGAGTCAATAGATTGCACATTAGACGATAGTATCTTTCCACGTTGAATAGGAGCATTATTGGATGCCAAAAGCAGTCGCATAGCATTTTCGGTAATCTGACGATTAAGGCGGATATTCTCCACTTGTGCGCGCGTATTGAAGTAACTGCCTTCAAAGTGCGCCACGGCTGCTTCGTCCGTCATACCGGCTTTCTTCATCTCTCGCATCGTGTTGACGGAACGTAGCAAATTAGCTACGGCTGAGTCAGCTACGATGATTTGTTCATCCATCATGAGTAATGTATAGTAGGTCTCTGCTACTGCTGCAATCAACTGGGTGCGAGTGGCCTGCTCTAAGTCCAATGCCTGTTGGTGGGACGCATTCGCCATACGTTTTTGGTTGGTGAGTCGACCAAAGATATCTATTTCCCACGAAGCCGATGCAAAGGTGAAATTAGTGAATGTATTGCCGGGAGATACGAAGGTAGTCACGGGTGTGCCACCGGCGTTGATGGACGGCAAGTAGGCCAATTTAGCAGCCTTGAGGGCATGCTCAGCCTGATAAACGTGTTCGTGTGCTACCTTCAAATCCAGGTTATTATTCAATGCCGTATCAATAAGAGCAATCAGATAAGGATCCTGAAAGACATCTTTATAGGAAGGAATGGCGATGGCTTGATCTTCCTCCGTCACCTGAGAGTGGTATTTACCATAGATACCACATGAAGTCATTACAATGGCAGTGATTGCCAATAGTCCGATATGTCGATTAATATTGGTCATATTCTTTCTCTTTATCAAGTGGTTTAATTTTCTCTTGTATGGTCTCAAATACCACGAATAAAGCAGGCACGAGGAATAGCAAACCGACACATCCGATTAACATTCCAAAAACGGCACCCACACCTAAACTGATATTACCGATGGCACCTACTCCTGAGGATGTTAACAAGGGCAATAGACCAATCACCATGGTGCCGGCGGTCATCATGATAGGTCTGAGTCGAGCCTTAGCGGCCTCTAAAGCGGAATCCACAATACTCAGTCCTTCGTGGCGTTTCTGCAGAGCAAACTCAACAATCAGAATACCCGTCTTAGCCAATAAACCAATCAGCATGACAACACCTGTTTGCAGGTAGATATTGTTGTCCAAACCGAATATTTTGGTGAATAGGAACGCACCCATAATACCTAATGGTACTGCTAGCATGATAGCCAATGGAATAACAAAACTCTCGTACAAGCAAGATAGGATAAGGTAGATGAGTAACGCCGAAATGGCAAACATGATACCGATGCCGCCACCTTGACTCTGTTCACGTGTCATACCACCGAACTCAAATGAGTAGTCTCGCGCCAGCACTTTATCGGCTGTTTTTTGGACAGCGTCAATCAGGTCACCCGTTGATTTGCCTGGAGCCGGAGAGGCATTAAATTGGATGGAATTCAACATATTAAAGCGTGACAAAGTAGATGCACCTTTCATAGGAGCCAGTTGCAAGAACGTAGCTAAAGGTGCCATTTCACCGGACTTAGTGCGAATGAACATCGCTCTAAGACTCTCTGCCGTTTGGTGGCTTTCGGTTGTACCTTGTACCATTACTTTATATACTTTACCATAGAGGTTGATATCTCCGCAGTATGAACCTCCCATATAGGTAGCCAGGGTACTGAGTACTTCGTTGGATTGAAGTCCTGCTTGATGGCATTTGGCTACATCAATAGAAACGAGGTATTGTGGATTATCAGTATTGAAACCGGTATAAGCAGATTGGATATTTTCGTTCTCATTGAGGGCCGCGATAAACTCCTCCATTTGTGCGACGAAGTCTTGCATCTCTCCGCCGTTCTTATCCTGCAAGTATATTTCGGCATCGGCACTACTACCATATCCGGGAATCATTGGCATCTGGAAAGGAACAACCATAGCATCCTTATAAACATCGCCTAGTTGGTACACTTTCATCATCACATCGGCAATCGAGTAGAAACCACGTTCTTCCCAGGGTTTAAGGGAAACGACAAAGAATCCGGCATTGCTGCTACGGCCTGACATAAAGCCATAACCAGCCACTTTAGCCACCGTCTTGACTTCGTCAATCTTCATGATATCCTGTTCCATTTCAGACATCAGATCCGATGTTATCTGCAACGATGTTCCGGCAGGCATGATGACTTCGCATAGGAACATACCCTTATCCTCTTGTGGTACGAATCCTTTTGGGGTAGTTTGCATTACCCATACCATGATTAATCCGGCGGCAATGACGATAGCGAATGATATCCATGTATGTTTAACAAATGGGCGGATGCCGTTTTTATATTTCTCGCTCCAACGAGTGAAGGCCATATCAAAGGCGTTGCTGAAACGTTGGTAGAGATTCTGTTTTTGTCCCTTTTTATCGGTTTTCTTAGGCCTAATCAGTATAGCGCACAAGGCCGGAGAAAGGGTGAGTGCATTTAGGGCAGATATACCTACCGCTACGGCCATTGTTAGTCCGAATTGACGGAAGAAAGTTCCGCTTGTTCCTCCGGTCATACTGACAGGAATGAACACAGCCATAAAGACAAGGGACGAAGTGATAACGGCGGTGGTGATTTCCGACATGGCATCAATAGCTGCTTTCATTGCGGATTGGTAGCCGGAATCCAGTTTCTCGTGCACGGCTTCCACCACCACAATGGAGTCATCCACCACCGTTCCGATGACCAGTACCAAGGCGAATAGGGAGATGAGGTTGATGGAGAATCCGACGGCCTGCATGAAAGCGAACGTACCGATTAGACTGACCATTATACCCACAAAAGGAATCAGAGTGGACTGCCAGTCATGCAAGAAAAGTAGCACGATGAGCACGACAAGGAAGAGTGCTTCCAAGAGTGTTTTGATTACTTCATGCATGGATGCATTCAGGAAATCGTTTGTATTCATCAGCACTTTGAACTCCAATCCTTCAGGCATCACTTTCTTTTCGTCCTCCAGCAATTGGCTAATGGCATTATTCACTTTTTGTGCATTACTGCCGGCCGTTTGGTAGATGGCACACAGGGCAGATGGATGCATGTTGAGGTCGCTACTGAACGAATAGTGCTCATTTCCCAACTCGATCTTAGCCACATCGCGTAAGTAAAGTATTTCGCCATTGGCATTAGTGCGCACAATGATTTTCTCAAATTCTTCAATTGTTTTCAGTCGCCCCGAATAAACCATGGTATATTGGGATTGTTCGGCACTGTTTTCTCCAAATGTACCGGTTGCCGATTCGATGTTTTGTTCGGCCAATGCAGCTAAGACCTCTTGTGGATTCATCTTGTATGCAGCCAGTACTTCGGGTCGTAGCCAAATACGCATAGAGTAATTAGCTCCAAATATCTCCATTTTACCAACGCCGGAGATACGCATTACCTTGGGTTTGAGGTTGATATTGAGGTAGTTATTGAGGAATTTCTCGTCAAATCGATCGTCTGGGGCTGTGATGGCAATGAACTGCAGAATAGAGTTCTGCTGTTTAGTTGTGGTTACGCCACTTTGTTTAACCTCGGCAGGCAATTGTGGCAATGCCAAAGACACGCGGTTTTGCACGTTGACTGTTGCCATATCGGGATCGGTGCCTTGCTCAAAGTACACCACAATCTCGGCTTCGCCTGAGTTACTGGCCTTGGACGACATATAAATCATGCCTTCCACGCCATTGATAGCCTCTTCGATAGGTGCGATGACGGCCTTTTGGATAGTAGCGGCACTGGCACCGTAGTAGTAAGCAGATACATATACGGTAGGGGGAGCAATATCGGGATACTGTTCCACCGGCAGTGATTTATAGGCTATTACGCCTAAGATGACAATCAGAATACTGATTACCGAACTAAGAACCGGTTTTTTTATGAAAGTCTTGAGTTGCATTATTGGATAGGTTTAATAGGTTGACCATTAGTAAGTTTCTTCACGCCATCTATAATGACCATTTTACCTTCTTCCAATCCACTTATCACGACAAATTCGGTTTCGTTGAGTCGTTCTAATTCGACGGCCTGTGCTTGGGTTACATAGGAAGAATCGGCTTGCATTTGTGCGATGTACACAAAGCTCTTGTCTTGCACATCAAAACTTGCGGTACGCGGAATGACGATACCGGTATATGGGAAGGCGGTCTCTACTTGTCCGCTGCCACCAGCCACTAATTGTCCATCCGGGTTAGGGAAGGCCACGCGTAGACTGATAGCACCGGTTGTGGGGTCAATCACACCACTCATCGTTTCCAATCGACCCGTGCGCTCATAGACCGTACCATTATTTAGAATCATCTTAAAGTCCGGAGTTGATTTGATTACCTCTTCGGTTGATCCATACATACTGACGAAGTTCATATAGGAGGATTCGTTCATTGAGGTATAAGCATAGATGTAACTGTTATCGCTCACGATAGTAAGTGGTTCCTGCATTTGCGGTCCAACTAAGCTTCCTTGTCGGTAATTGATAGTGCCCACTACTCCGGTATGAGGGGCACAGATAATTGTATAACTAAGGTCGTTTTGTGCACGTTTTAACGCAGCTTGTGCCTCTGCCATTTGGGCTTTGGCCATCATCAGTTGGTTAGCTTGCACGAGATATTCATGTTCGGAGATGATATCTTTTTCAAAAAGGTCTTTTTTGGCATCAGTCTCCAATTGTTGTGTTTGCACGACGGCTTGTGCGTGTGCCAATGTAGCTTCGGCGTTATCCACCGCAGCGGATAGGGCAGTTTGGTTAAGAACAAACATACGTTGTCCTTTCACCACTTTCTGCCCTTCCGATACGAGGACTTCTTCTAAAGTAGCGGTCACTTGTGGCAAAATAGCAATATCTCTCTTGCCACGGAATTGCGCTGGCAGGCGAACAGGATATAGGCAATCTTGTACTTTGGTAATTAATACGTTTCGTTCAGGAATAACCTGTTGTTCTTCCGTTTGTTTTCCACAAGATAGCACAACCAGTGCCATCATAGTTAAAAAGAGATATCGTTTCATTGTTTCAAGTGTTATAAAAGATTATTCAGCTTTACCGTCGCTACCTAATACATTGACAATCTTATGTTTGTATAACTCCTCCATTAAATCGCGAGCGGGACCGCAGTATTTACGAGGATCAAATTCAGCAGGTTTGTTAGCCAAGGTTTGGCGTACAGCAGCGGTGAAAGCTAAGCGGCTATCGCTATCGATGTTGATTTTGCAGACAGCACTTTTAGCAGCAAGGCGCAGTTGCTCCTCAGGGATACCAACTGCATCAGGTAGTTTACCACCATTGGCATTGATAATATCTACGTATTCTTGTGGTACAGAACTTGATCCGTGCAGCACGATTGGGAATCCGGGCAGTTTTTCCATAACAGCATCCAATACATCAAATGCCAATGGAGGAGGAACTAAACGACCGGTTTTGGGGTCGCGGGTGCATTGTTCGGGTTTGAACTTATATGCGCCGTGGCTGGTACCAATGGAGATGGCTAAGCTGTCGCAACCGGTGCGGGTAGCAAAGTCAATTACCTCTTCGGGTTTGGTATAGTGGCTTTCTTCGGCTTGTACTTCGTCCTCAACGCCGGCTAAGACACCTAATTCTGCCTCAACGGTTACATCATACTTATGAGCATACTCAACCACCTTCTTGGTCAAAGCAATGTTCTCTTCGTAAGGCAGCGAACTACCATCAATCATCACGCTGGAGAAGCCCATATCTACGCAGTCTTTACAGAGTTCGTAACTGTCACCATGGTCGAGGTGCAACACGATTTGTGGTTTGGCCCAACCTAATTCTTTTGCGTACTCTACAGCACCTTCAGCCAAATAACGCAGTAAAGTAGCGTTAGCATAGTTACGAGCACCTTTGCTCACTTGCAGAATAACAGGACTCTTGGTTTCTGCACTAGCCTTAACGATGGCTTGCAGTTGTTCCATGTTGTTGAAGTTAAAGGCAGGAATAGCATATCCGCCTTTGATTGCCTTTGCAAACATCTCACGGGTGTTAACAAGGCCAATTTCTTTAAAGTTTACCATAATTGTTAATTTAGTTTAGTTAAAACTATAATGATTTTGTTTTTTTACTTGCTAATATGAAGTAAGCGATTAGTCCTATATATGCGACAATTCCCACCAAGGCGGCGCCATTACTTTGGCTCCAATCGGTCATGAACCAATCTATGCCGCAGAATTTCATTACGGCACTCACTACGCCCATTAGGGCACCTCCGGCAATGAACCCGGAAGCGATGAGGGTTCCTTTGTTATTGCGAACTTCGGCTTGAGCCTTAGCTTGCTCGCTATCGTCCTTTGTCTTAGTCACGATATAAGCGACTGCTCCTCCGATGAGCAAAGGAAGATTCAGGTGCAATGGAATGAACATACCTAAAGCAAAAGCTAATACCGGCACACCTAATACATTAAGAATAAGTGCCAACACGGCTCCGGCGAAGTATAACATCCACGGAGCATTACCTGTGGTCATCAGTGGCTCAATGACGGCAGCCATAGCATTAGCCTGAGGAGCCACTAACGCGTTCTCACCCACAAAACCATACGTTTTATTCATGATAATCATCACGCCTCCTACGGTAGCGGCACTTACCAACGTGCCCAAGAACTTCCACGCTTCTTGTTTATATGGTGTTGTACCAATCCAGTAGCCTATCTTGAGGTCTGTGATGAATCCACCTGCCATACTGAGGGCCGTGCAAACGACGCCGCCAATGACCATGGCTCCTACCATACCGGATGAACCTTTCATGCCAACTGCCACAAAGACTACACTGGCGATGATGAGTGTCATCAAAGTCATACCACTCACGGGGTTACTGCCTACAATAGCAATGGCATTAGCCGCTACGGTAGTAAAGAGGAAAGCGATGACCGTCACTACCACCCAAGCCACAAGGGCTTGCACGAAGTTATGCAGTACGCCTAGCCAGAAGAAGACTAGCACGATAACCAATGCTGACACTACGGCAATAGCTAAGAACTTCATACTCAGATCCTTTTCGGTGCGCAGTATATTGACCTTGATAGCCTGTCCTTTGTTGCCGAACTCACTCTTAACCAGTCCGAAGGCTCCTCCAATGATGCTTTTGTTCTTCCATATACCAATCAGTCCGGCCATGGCGATGGCACCAATGCCTAATGGACGAGCATAGGAAGCAAATAGCACGGAAGGATCGGCTGCAGCGAACTCCGGCATGATACCTAAAATAGGAAGAACAACGAACCAACTGAAGAAACTGCCGGCACAAATGATGGCAGCGTATTTGAGTCCGATGATATACCCTAAACCTAAGATCGCGGCGCTGGTATTGACAGATAGCACTAACTTAGCCTTCATGGCCATCGTTTCGCCCCAAGCCATCATGCGGGTGCTGATGCTCTCGGTCCATAAACCAAATGTAGATACGATGAAATCGTATAATCCACCGATGGCTGCGGCTCCAATAAGTGGCCTTGCTTGGTTGCCACCACCTTCACCACTCACTAACACTTGCGTGGTAGCGGTGGCTTCGGGGAATGGATATTCACCATGCTTTTCTTGCACAAAGAACTTGCGGAAAGGTATAAGGAAGAGTATGCCCAAACAGCCTCCAAGCAACGAGGACATAAATACCTGCATAAAATTAACGGTTATATCCGGGTACTTAGCCTGCAGGATATATAGAGCCGGCAATGTAAAGATAGCTCCGGCTACGATGACGCCCGAACTGGCGCCGATGCTTTGAATGATTACATTTTCGCCCAGAGCGTTTTTACGGCGCAAGGCAGAACTGAGTCCTACAGCGATGATAGCAATAGGAATAGCTGCCTCAAAAACCTGTCCCACTTTAAGGCCTAGATAAGCTGCAGCGGCAGAAAAGATGACGGCCATAATGACTCCCATAATAACGCTATAGGGCGTCACTTCGGGATAGTTTTGACCGGGTTGCAAAATTGGTTCGTATTTCTCACCGGGTCGCAATGGCCGAGATGCATTTTCCGGCAGCTGAACAGGTTGACTCATATTAGAAATTCTGCTTACTAATCTCAAAATAAGCCTGTGGATGAGCGCAAACAGGACATTTATCAGGCGCAGCAACACCAATTACGATGTGACCGCAGTTACGGCACTCCCAAATCTTAACTTCACTCTTCTTGAATACTTCGTCCATCTCAATGTTCTTGAGCAGAGCGCGGTAACGTTCTTCGTGACGTTTCTCGATTGCTGCTACACCGCGGAAGCGTTCTGCCAATTCTGTAAATCCTTCTTTTTCGGCTGTTTCAGCAAACCCTTTGTACATATCGGTCCACTCATAATTCTCACCATTGGCAGCAGCCTCTAGGTTCTTGATGGTCTCATCTACTGCACCGCCATTAAGTTCTTTGAACCATAGTTTAGCATGTTCTTTCTCGTTGTTAGCTGTTTCTTCAAAGATAGCAGCGATTTGTTCAAAACCATCCTTCTTTGCGCGAGATGCAAAATAAGTGTACTTGTTACGAGCCATGGACTCACCAGCAAAAGCAATTTCCAGATTTTTCTCGGTCTGGGTACCGGCATACTTATTAGCCATAATTGTGAAATTTATAATTAAATTTTAGTTAACTGATTGCAATTAGCCTGCAAAGGTACTACTTTTTTTGCATATATCCAAATAAAAAGCACCAAAATAGCAAATTTTTATAGTATAAAATTTGCATAATTAAAAAAAAGTTGTAACTTTGCCATACAATTCAAGATTATTGTCACAACAACAAAAATGATATTTGTATGAAGAAAAAATTTGTATGCCCCATTTGTGGGTTTGTATTTGAAGGAGAAGAGGCTCCGGAGCGTTGTCCTCAATGTAAACAAATCGTTACTTGGAAAGTGGCTGAAAGTGGTAAGATTCAATTTGCTTGCGAGCATGTACTTGGTGTTGCTAAAGACACAGATGATCAAATGAAAACTGACCTCAACGCCCATTTTATGGGTGAGGCTACCGAAGTTGGTATGTACTTAGCTATGTCCCGTCAAGCCGACCGCGAAGGCTATCCTGAGATTGCCGAGGCTTTTAAACGCTATGCCTTTGAGGAGGCTGAGCATTGCGCTAAATTTGCCGAGTTATTAGGCGAAGTGGTTTGGGATACCAAAACAAATTTGGAAAAACGTATGATGGCAGAAGCCGGTGCTTGTGAAGGTAAATTAGCTATTGCTAAGCGTGCTAAAGAACTGAACTTAGATGCTATCCACGATACTGTACATGAGATGGCCAAGGACGAAGCTCGCCATGGCAGCGGATTCCAAGGATTATACAATAGGTATTTTAAATAACGCAAACGCAAACGTAAACTGACGAGGACTAAAATAGGCTGCCGATTGGCAGCCTATTTTCTTATTCTATGGCATCTTCTTCGATGACCAAGTTGTCAATGATGAAGTTCTGTCTCTCCATGGTGTTTTTGCCCATGTAGTAATTGAGCAGTTCGTTCACTTGGTCCTCCTTGCGCAAAGTGACTTGGTCTAGACGAATTCCCTGTCCGATAAAACCTTTGAATTCATCGGGAGAAATCTCACCTAATCCTTTGAATCGTGTGATTTCAGGATTCTTGATTTTATTGAGGGCATTCAGTCGTTCTTCTTCGCTATAACAGTAGCGTGTCTCTTGTTTATTTTTCACGCGGAATAGAGGGGTTTGCAAAATATAAACATGTCCTTTTTTTACCAATTCGGGAAAGAACTGGAGGAAGAAAGTGAGCATGAGTAATCGAATATGCATTCCGTCCACATCGGCATCGGTAGCGATAATCACTTTATTGTAGCGTAACTCGTCCAAACCATCTTCTATATTCAGTGCTGACTGCAAGCAGTTGAATTCCTCGTTCTCATACACGACCGACTTAGTTAGTCCAAAGCAGTTAAGTGGTTTACCACGCAAGGAGAACACTGCTTGGGTGCGGACGTCACGACTCTTGGTAATTGAACCGGATGCCGATAGACCCTCCGTGATAAAAATACTGCTTTCGGCACGTAAATCATCATCGGAATCCTTGGATGAATGCACGGGTTTGGGGTCGTTATAGTGAATCTGACAGTCGCGCAGTTTGGGGTTATTGAGCAAGTTTTTCTTGGCTCTATCTCGCGCCGCTTTTGTCACTCCGGCGATAGCCTTGCGTTCTTTCTCGGAATCTTGGATTTTTTGCAACATCACGTCGGTTATTTCCGGATGTTTATGCAAGTAATTATCCAACTGCTCTTTAACAAAGTCGTTCACGAACTTATTAACCGTCAATCCGCCACTTGGGGACATGGTAGATGAACCTAATTTGACCTTGGTTTGACTCTCAAACACTGGTTCTTCTACGTTAATTGCGATTGCTCCCACTACACCGTTACGGATATCCACTAGTTCTTGGTTCTTATTGAAAAATTCCTTGATAGTTCGTCCGATAGCCTCGCGATATGAGGCTTGATGTGTACCTCCTTGGATGGTGAATTGACCATTGACAAAGGAGTAATACTCATCTCCGGGTTGGTTGGTATGGGTAAGTGCAATTTCGATATCTTCACCTACAATATGGATGATGGGGTATAGCGGATCCACAGTCATTCGTTCGGTTAGAAGATCAAATAAACCATTTTTAGATACGAATCGTTTGCCGTTATACACGAGTGTGAGACCTGTATTGAGATACGCGTAGTTGCGCAGCATAGTCTCAATATAGTCATCGCGGAACTGATAGTTCTCAAATAATCCTTTTGAAGCATCCGGTGTAAACTGAATCAGTGTTCCTTGTTTCTCTGGTCCGTTGTAGGGCATAATACCCGAATCCTCCACCATTTTTCCTTGATGAAAAACAGCGCGGCGAGTTTGGAATTGGTCATTATATGGTTGGAAAGATTGTACGGTAAAGTCCATACTTAAGGCATTCACCGCCTTGGTACCTACACCGTTCAAACCGACAGATTTCTTAAAGGCCTTATTATCGTATTTACCTCCGGTATTCAGCACACTCACTGCATCCACCATTTTACCCAAAGGGATACCGCGTCCATAGTCACGCACTGATACAGAACCATCTTGAACTGATACTTCAACTACTTTACCTACCCCCATGCGGAACTCGTCAATGGAGTTGTCAATAGTCTCTTTAATCAGCACATAGATACCATCATCCGAATGCGAACCATCACCTAATTTACCGATATACATACCGGGACGGCGACGGATATGCTCCAGTCCATCCAGCGTCACGATGCTGCTGTCCGTATATTCCACTGGGTTAATCACTTCTTCTGCCATAGCACATTATTCCAAATTATGCCGCAAAGATACAAAAAAAAATGCAAATAACCAAATTTTTTACCCCTAAATAGTCGATTTTACCCCAATAAAAGTGCATACGCCACATTATGAGCCTATGTTAGACCTTTTTTTTGGTCATTTCAATAAAAAGTAGTACCTTTGCAATATAAATCATTTACTGTATCTTATGAAACATTACTTACAGTTTATTCAAGACACGATGTGGGCTAATTGGAATGAACCTGCATTGACCGATTATGAAGGGAGTTATGACTATACGTATGGCGATTTGGCTATTAAAGTACGTAAGTTACAATTGTTATTTGATGTCTTGGGCATCTTGCCTGGGGATAAGATTGCTATATGTGGTCGTAACTCAGCCAATTGGGCGGTGGCATATATGTCCATTGCTGCTGCGCGTTGTGTGGCCGTGAGTATACTGCCGGAATTTACTTCCGATAGTATTCATCAACTGGTTAATCACTCGGAGGCTAAGTTACTCTTTGTCGGTCCATGGGTGAAGGGGCGTATTGATACTAACGAGATGCCCAATGTAGAGTCTTTTATTGGGATAGAGGACCTGAAGGTGATGCAGTCTAAAAAGCAGGTGAATGAAGAGGAAATAGAGGCTAAGTTCAATACCTTATATCCCAACGGATATACCGCTCGTGACGTACACATGCCTACGGATAATATGGATGAGGTAGCTCTTATCAACTACACATCCGGTTCAACAGGTTCGCCTAAAGGTGTGATGCTTACCCATCGTAACTTGAGTTCGAATGTAGTGTATGCGCAGGCTAATATACCTAATCGTCCTGGACTAACATACGTTAGTATGTTGCCTTTGGCGCACATGTTTGGATTGATGTTTGAATGTATCTACCAATTAGCCGGAGGAACGCATGTGTATTTCATCACCAAAAGTCTGAATCCGGTGTTGTTGCTTAAAGCCTTCCAGGATGTAGGTCCATATATGATTTTGACGGTGCCTTTAGTGATTGAAAAAATCTTCAAACGCAAGATATTCCCCACTATCCAAAAACCGCTGGTTAAGGCTTTATGGTTCACGCCGCTCATTAATATACCTATTCGTAAGAAAGTTTATCGTGCGCTCATGCAAGCCTTTGGAGGTAAGTTGCAGTTCCTTATCATTGGTGGCGCTGCGCTAAACGAGGAGGTGGAGCAGTGTATGCGTCAGATTCATTTCCCCTACACGTGTGGCTATGGAATGACCGAATGTGCTCCGCTATTATGCTATGAGCATTGGAGTAAATATGCCTTCAAGTCTTGTGGTAAGGTGATTGACAGGTGTGAGATACGCATTGACTCGGATAATCCGCGTAAAGTACCCGGTGAGATTCTAGTGCGTGGTGAGAATGTGATGCGTGGCTATTATAAGAATATCCAGGCAACCGACAATGTCTTTACGGATGATGGTTGGATGCGCACCGGTGATATAGGTGTATTGGATCGCAAGGGCAATCTCTATCTGCGTGGTCGCAGCAAGAACATGATATTAGGTGCCAGTGGTCAAAATATCTACCCCGAAGAGATTGAGGATAAACTCAATTCAATGGATGGTGTGGCCGAATCGGTTATTGTGGAGCGTGATGGCAAGTTGATAGGATTAGTTTTTCCTGAGATGCAACAGATTGAGGATAATTTGGAAAAGATCACGCAACTAATGAACGATAACCTGCAAAAACTCAATAAACTGCTGCCGGGTTATAGCAAGGTCAGTGACATTGAAATCGTAGAGAAAGAGTTTGAAAAGACACCTAAAAAGTCCATCAAACGTTTCTTATATAAGTGATAAAAGAGGTAAAATATACCCCAAAGCGATAAAAAAGCACGTTTTTTTTGAAAAAGATTTGCGTATGTCAAAAAAAAGCAGTACTTTTGCACTCGCTTTTTGAAAATCAAATTCAAAAAAACCAACCCGAAGAGGTGGTAACACCGATGAGGAGAGGAGAGACTCAGGTCGTCTGTTGATTAAACGAAGTGGCAATCAACCCTTACGAACCTGCTGTCTCGACGAAGGCGGGGTAGCTCAGCTGGTTAGAGCGCATGATTCATAATCATGAGGTCCCCGGTTCAATCCCGGGCCCCGCTACAAAGAAAGGAGTCGTATTCGCGACTCCTTTCTTATTTTTTATACGCACGTACGC
>JAGHTR010000057.1 GCA_018065205.1 Candidatus Colicola caccequi | reverse complement strand
TGGGCTTTGAACGCTACGGTTCGTTATTATTTCTAATTTTTGGCTGAAAGTAGAAAACCTCTCTGTACAATAATAGGGAGATTAAATAATTAATCAATAACTATTTTATTAACAATTAACATTATTAGTATGAAAAAATTAACATTATTTGCAGCTTTGCTGCTGGGTGCATTAACCGTTAATGCAGGCGATTACAAACACAGTATTGGTGTTAACGTAGGTAACCAATATGGCGTTTCCTACAAGGCTTTTCTCTTTGGTAACGAGAATTTGGCTTTACAGATTGACCTCGGTGTTCGCTTAGAAGAAACTGCTGGTTCTTTCAAGTACAAAATTGGTGACTCATCAAGTAAGTTTAAATTCAAGAGCGCTGATTTTTACACTTTTGAGGTAAATCCTAACGTATTGTATCAGAAGGAATTCTTCTCTTATGATGGTGGTAAATTGAGTTGGTTCGTCGGTGGTGGTGTTAGTTTAGGTTTGATGGGCGAATATAGCTGGTGCTCTATCAAACATGAATCATGGAATAACTATGATTGGCCATATCGTATTATTGCCAATGAAAATGGTGCTAATACCATCTATGGTAAGTTTGGCTTTAATGCAATCGGTGGTGTAGAATTGAAATTCACCAAAATCCCATTGGCAATCAGTTGCGACTTCCGTCCTGGTTACGGCTTAGGATTCTGGGGCAAAAAGGTTAATGGCGTAAAACAGAACAACACACTTCATTTCTTTGATTATGAAATCGCTGTTGGTGTACGTTATTGCATCTAATTTAGATTTTGTATAAAAAGTAATAGCAGGTTGAGAGACCTGCTATTATTTTTTGTACCATTACTTAATGTTATGATAATGTTTCGATCATGTTATGATAATGTTTCGATGATGGTTCGTTAAACACCCGATAAACACCCGATAATCACGCGGGAATCACGCGGAAAGCACCCCGTTAGTTCAAGGTGCTTAATGCTTGGCGGACGCGGCGAAGAGTTTCGGCTTTGCCGAGGACGTCCGTGATAGTCCAGATATGCGGTCCGCGAGCCGCACCAACAAGGCAGATACGGAAGGCGTTCATGATGATGCCAACTCCGTATTCGTGTTCCGCAATCCAGTTCATAACAACCGTATTGAGTACTCCTTCCTCGGCTGTTTTGCCGGCAGGAGTAGTCCAATCGTTATCGTTGATGCCCTCAAGGACCTCAAGCAGTTCGGTCATGTGCCGCGGACTGTCTTCTTTCCAGCGTTTAGCAAGAGATTTCTCGTCATACTCGGTGGGGGCAACGAAGAAGAAATTAGCCTGTTCCCATAATTCGGGTACAAAGTTGACACGATCCTTAACCAAGCCTATGACTTGGGCGACGGTTGCTTCTACTACCGATGTACTACCGATAAGCACAGCACTATTACCTGCAAGAGACGGTACTTTATCTAAGAGGATTGGCATGAATAGAGTTGCCAGTTCTTCGTTGGATTTGAGTTGGAGGTATTGGTGGTTAAACCACTTGCCTTTTTCGTAGTCGAACTTAGCTCCGGACTTGCTAACGCGGTCCAAGGAGAACTGTTGGATGAGTTCATCCATGGTGAACATCTCTTGGTCGGTGGAGTTATGCCATCCGAGAAGTGCGAGGAAGTTAATGACGGCCTCGGGGAAGTAACCGCTTTCGCGATAGCCGGATGAGACAGAGCCGTCCTTTTGGTTATGGAACTCCAATGGGAAGACGGGGAAGCCGAGTCGGTCTCCGTCACGCTTGGATAGTTTGCCATTGCCGTCAGGTTTGAGTAGCAATGGTAGGTGCGCGAACTCAGGCATGGTATCGGTCCATCCGAAGGCACGATAGAGTAGCACATGAAGTGGGGCAGAAGGTAACCATTCTTCTCCGCGGATAACATGAGATACTTCCATAAGATGGTCATCTACGATGTTAGCCAAGTGGTAGGTAGGCAGGTCGTCGGCTGATTTATATAGCACTTTATCGTCCAGGATGCTACTGTTGATAGTCACATCTCCGCGAATAAGGTCATGTACGGTGATGTTCTCGTCCGGTTCGATTAAGAATCGTACGACGTATTTCTCTCCGGCAGCAATGCGGCGTTTAGCCTCGTCCATACCGATGACGAGTGAGTTGTCCATTTGCATGCGTGTGCGTGCGTCATATTGAAAATTAGGTATCTCAGCCCGTTTAGCGTCCAATTGTTCTGGGGTGTCAAAGGCATAGTAAGCGTGGTTGGATTGGATGAGTTGGTCCACATATTGATGGTAAATCTCGCGTCTCTCAGACTGACGATATGGACCATGATTGCCGACTTGGACGATTTTGCCATTTTCCCAGCGGAGACCTTCGTCAATGCCGATTCCTAACCAATCAAGTGCTTCAAGAATATACTCTTCTGCTCCGGGAACGAAACGAGTGGAATCGGTGTCCTCGATACGCAGTAGCATGTCGCCTCCATGTTGGCGAGCAAACAGGTAGTTATACAAGGCGGTACGTACTCCGCCGATGTGCAAAGCTCCGGTTGGAGAGGGAGCAAAACGAACACGAACTTTACGAGCCATAATTATGCAATTTAAATTTGAGCACAAAGGTACACTTTTTTTTGCATATATGCAAATAAAATTTGCAGATATCAAAATTTTTTAGTAATTTTGTGGGCTGAAATGAAAAAGATAGTCTCTATATTATTTGCGACGCTCATATGCGCGGGCGTGTTCGCGCAGTATATGGTAGAAATCCAGCCGACTAAGAAGGTGCTTCATGTGGACCAATTAGGTGTGCCGGATAATACGGATGTGAAGGAGGTTTTGCAAGCAATGCCGGAGCTGTTGGATAGGTCGTCAACGAGTGATTACTTCGCCAATTTTAGTATCCAAGTGGATGGTAAGGATGTTGGAAGCAGTAGGGATGTGGTGTTAAATCAGACCAAGGTAGCCGAGGTGGATGTGATAGAGGTTTCTACTTCACCTACGGTTAGTGAGCAGAAAAATGGAGAAGGAGGCGTGATTAATATTAAGTTGAAGCCCATTTCGGAGGAAGGTGTTAGCGGTCAGGTGATGGTAGATGTAAATACGGAAGTGGATGTGCAACCGAGTGTGTTGCTCAATTATAAGAAGGATAAGTTTACGCTTCGGTCGAGTATTATGATGGAATACTATGAGCCGGCGAGTTATTTAGAGTCATCTTGTCAGGATCGTCATTTTGCAATGAATCGTTTGGATACGACTTACCGGCGTTTCCTGCAAGAAACGGCTAAGATACTGCTGAAATGGACTCCCACAACTCAAGATGAGGTCGAAGTATATGCATGGGAGACATTTGGTTATGGTCGTGATATTACGCATGCAAAGGAGGTTATCTTGAATAACTATGAGGAAGATTATAATCCGGCTATCTGGCATGAGACACGTTTGGGAGGTGGTGCGCATGAGTCTAAACATGAATTGAAGACGGATGTAAATGTGTCGTATAAACATAAATACGAGCGAGGTGGAGAATTTAAGGTGGAGGCTAATTACAATTATTCTCCTGTGCGTGATGATGAAGACGTTCATTGGCGTAGTATAGCCGAGTGGGATATGTTAGGTGCGGATACAAGTTATACGAGAAAGGTGACAACCCATAATCATCAGGTGATGGGTGAAATCAGTACTAAACATTTGCTGTTGGCTCAAACGAGCGAGCATAAGTTGGATGTAAAAGTTGGTATAAATGCGAATTATAGTATGGGGGAGACGGTTGATGTGTTATCCAAGAAAGCATATAGTGCCAACTATATAGATACCACGGATAATCAAATTAAGACCTTGACCGTATCTCCTTTTATGGAATGGAACTACTCCTATCATGGTTGGACAATTCAGTTAGGAGGCAGGTATCAGTTCTATCGCAAGGAGGAGAATACTCGTACGTTAGATTGGTACACAAGGAATGGCCATACATGGTCTGGCAATTTAAGTGTGATGTGGCAAGTAAAACCGCACCATCATTTACGGGCTGTTATGGCAAGAAATAGCGTTTGGAAGAGTGTGGGAGAGGATAATATGGGGCATCAGGTGCCTAAAGTATTGCCGTATTATAACGCAGAGTTGAACTATATCTTTGATTGGAATAATACGGTGGATTATACGATGATGAATGTGGGATTGAAGTACATATACGTTAAACCTTTATCCGGCGGAGATGTAGGTATTCTTGCGGCGAATGCGCAACTTATTTATAAACATGGCATTTTCTCGATGGCTTTTGCCGGCAATGTTTATGTTAAGAGGGAGATGTCTAATGTGCCGGACAAGAAAGATCAATGGTGCTTCTACTATAACCTAAGCCTTACTCCGGTGTTCTCGTTGCGCAAGAACTGGACTCTTTCGGCACAAATATTGTACAATTCAGATATGACGTTGCGCGATGCTATATATGGGGATTGTTTCTACACACAGTTGCGCGTTTCGAAGAATATAGGAAAGTGGAATGTACACTTGCAATTTAGTGATATATTGGATTATACAACCTATAATACGGTGTGTGATCCAAGTTACCATAATGGTAGGCCCATCCGCATAGAGCAGGATATGTATCCGCGAAGTATGTTGGTAGGATTTGCATATAAATTTTAAAAAAATAATACTATGGCTAAGAAAATTGAAGGAAAAAAAGAAGTTCAATTCTCGCTTGTGTACCGCGATATGTGGCAATCAAGCGGCAAGTATGTCCCTCGTAAGGACCAATTGGCAAAAGTTGCTCCTGTCATTATAGACATGGGTTGCTTTGACCGTGTGGAGACGAATGGTGGAGCGATGGAACAGGTTAATTTGCTGTATGGCGAAAACCCCAACGTAGCTGTACGTACGTTCACAAAGCCTTTCCATGAGGCAGGTATTAAGACGCACATGTTGGATCGTGGTCTGAATGCACTTCGTATGAATCCCGTTCCGGCAGATGTTCGTCAATTGATGTATAAGGTTAAGCATGCTCAGGGCACAGATATCACGCGTATTTTCTGCGGATTGAATGATCCAAGAAATATCATTCCGTCCATTAAGTGGGCTAAAGAAGCAGGCATGACGGCTCAGGCCACGATGTGTATCACTTATTCAAAGGTGCATACGGCAGAGTATTATATCAACTTAGCCGAGCAACTGATTGCCGGAGGAGCACAGGAGATTTGCTTGAAGGATATGGCCGGTGTAGGTCGTCCTGCTATGTTAGGCACGATCGTAGCTGCCATTAAGGAGAAACATCCTGATATCATCATCCAATACCACGGTCATACGGGTCCCGGTTTCTCGGTGGCTTCAATGTTAGAGGTGGCTAAAGCCGGTGGTGATGTGCTGGATGTCGCTATGGAACCGCTGAGTTGGGGTAAGGTGCATCCTGATGTCATTACTATTCAGGCTATGTTGCGCGATGCAGGATTCCTGGTTAAGGACATCAATATGAAGGCCTATATGGAATGCCGCAGTCTGACGCAGAGTTTCATGGATGATTTCTTGGGCTATTGGATTGATCCGAAGAATAGTTTAATGACCTCGTTGCTTGTCGGTTGTGGACTGCCCGGAGGTATGATGGGTAGTTTGATGGCAGACCTGAAAGGCATGCATGCTGCTATTAATGCTAACTTGCGCAAGGCCGGTAAGAAAGAACTGAGTGAGGACGAATTGCTGGTTGAGTTGTTTGACGAAGTACAACGTATCTGGCCTATGTTAGGTACTCCGTGCTTGGTTACTCCTTTCAGTCAGTACGTGAAGAATGCTGCCTTGATGAACCTCTATAGCAAGTCAATGGGCGAAAAACCATTCAGTAGAATGGATCCGGCTATGTGGGGCATGATTTTAGGTAAGAGTGGTAAATTACCGGGCGAGTTGGCTCCGGAGATTATCGAACTGGCCAAGGAAAAAGGCTATGAGTTCTATACCGATGATCCACAAGCTCTCTATCCAAACGAACTGCCTAAGTTCGAGAAGATGATGAAGGAAGAAGGCTGGGATCGTGGTCAAGACGACGAAGAATTGTTTGAATTTGCTATGCACGAGAAACAGTATCGTGAGTACAAGTCCGGTCAGGCTAAAGAGCAATTCAATAAAGACCTGATTGAGCGTATGACCAAGGCCGGTAAACCTATTCCGGATAGTCTGCGCCCACAACCCCAAGCCGGAGAGCAAGATATGGCTGCTGTAGCTATGGCTCTGAATATGTACGAAAAGGAAAAGAATAGTGCCGTGAAGTATATCGGCCGCTTCCAAAGTAGTGCCTGGAATGCAAAGAAATTCTAATGGTGAAATATTTATAAAACAAACAATACAATGAAGAAGTATAATTTCAATGCAGGACCAAGTATCCTGCCTCAAGAGGTTATCAAGCAAACGGCAGAGGCCGTTATAGATTTTGAGGGTCAAGGTTTGAGCGTATTGGAAATCTCTCACCGTGCCAAGTATTTTCAACCTGTAATGGATGAGGCAGAGGCTCTGATGAAAGAATTGCTGAATATCCCCGATGGCTATCGCGTGCTTTTCTTGGGAGGTGGTGCTTCGATGGAGTTCTGCATGGTGCCTTTCAATATGTTGGAAAAGAAGGCTGCATATCTCAATACCGGAGTATGGAGTAAGAAGGCTATGAAAGAAGCTAAGGCCTTTGGTGAAGTGGTTGAATTAGCTGCTTCTACCAACTCTATTCCTATGGATTTTGAGGTACCTCAGGATTGCGACTATATGCACATCACGACCAATAATACCATCTTTGGTACGGAAATCAGCAATCGTAAGTTGGCTGAGATATATAAAAAGAAAGGTAATGTGCGTCTGGTGGCAGATATGTCGTCGGATATTTTGAGTCGTCCGATTGATGTCAGCCAATATGACATCATCTATGGTGGTGCTCAAAAGAACTTAGCTCCTGCCGGTGTTACATTTGTTATCGTTAAAGAGGAATGCTTGGGTCACGTAACTCGTCATATCCCAACGATGCTGGATTATCGCACCCATGTTGAGGGCGGTTCTATGTTCAATACTCCTCCTGTATTGCCGATTTATACGGCTCTTTTGACGATGCGTTGGCTCAAGAAAAACGGTGGCGTACAGTGGATTGATGCTCGCAATCAAAAGAAAGCCGATTTGCTGTATGAGTGCATCGATAATAGCAAAATCTTTATGCCGACTATCACGGATAAAGAGGACCGCAGTCGCATGAATATCTGCTTTGTGCCGAAACCTGAATATGAAGGCCTCTTTGATGAGTTCTTCCAGTTCGCTTCTGAACGTGGCATGGTAGGTATTAAGGGACACCGCTTGGTAGGTGGCTTCCGCGCAAGTTGCTACAACGCAATGGACGTAGAAGGCGTACAAGCCTTGGTAGATTGCATCCATGACTTTGAAAAATTGCATTAATCATATTTCCTAAGATGGCGTTGTCGTATTCCTTATCCTTGGACCCCTCGTTCTTTATGGTGCTGACGCGCCAGGCTCAGGGAAAAAACATTGAATTTACAACATTATTACACACTATGAAAGTACTCGTTGCAACAGAAAAACCCTTTGCGAAAGTGGCCGTAGATGGTATTCGTGAAGTGGTAGAAGCAGCCGGCTATCAGCTGGAATTGCTGGAGAAATACACTGAAAAGAGTCAATTATTACAAGCAGTAGCAGATGCTGATGCCCTCATTATCCGTTCCGATGTGGTGGATGAAGAAGTGCTGAACGCCGCTAAGCAGTTGAAGATTGTGGTTCGTGCCGGTGCCGGATACGACAATATTGATTTGGCTGCCGCTACGGCTCATAAGGTAGTGGCTATGAATACGCCCGGTCAGAACTCCAATGCGGTAGCTGAATTGGCATTAGGATTGATGGTGATGGCTGTTCGTAATATGTATAATGGTACCAGTGGCACCGAGTTAAAGGGCAAGACATTAGGTATTCATGCTTTTGGTAATGTGGGACGCAATGTGGCTCGTATTGCAAAAGGTTTTGGTATGAACGTATTGGCATACGATGCGTATTGTCCGGACGAGGCAATGATTCAGGCGGGCGTAACACCGGTTCATAGCGCAAATGAACTCTACCAAAAGAGTGATATCGTTAGTCTGCATATCCCGGCAACGGATGAAACGCGCAAGAGTATCAATTATGCTTTGTTGAACCAAATGCCCAAGGGCGCTCTGCTGGTTAATACGGCCCGAAAGGAAGTGATTGACGAACCTGAATTGATTCATTTGATGCAAGAGCGTGCCGATTTCCGCTATGTAACGGATATCATGCCGGTGGCTGATGCTGAGTTCCGTCAGTTTGAGGGGCGTTATTTTGCAACACCTAAGAAAATGGGTGCTCAAACAGCCGAGGCTAATATTAATGCCGGTATCGCTGCAGCCAAGCAAATCGTGGATTTCTTCCAAAATGGCGTGACTAAGTTCCAAGTAAATAAATAATGCGAACAATCAAACATATCTTTTCCTTGCTATTGCTCCTAATAGGATGGGGGAGCATGTATGGTCAGGTGCTGCAAGTAACGGCGGATCCATCTGCCTATAAGACGCTGACGGCTGCTAATACAGGGGTGGACCATGTGTATTTGTTCACGAAAGCGGACTATTTCGAGTTTGCTACGATTGGGTATCAATTGGCAGACTGGTATGATGTGGGCACAGGGGCGCTGGTGAGTCATAACTATTCCACCTTCATCAATGCCGAGAGTGGTCATACTTATCGTGTGGAAGTAGGGGGCGAATCCGAGACGTTTGCGGTGATTGATTGGTCCAAGTATAGATTGGCAAACTGCACCTTACGTGTTGAACCGGCTTGCGATAAAACGTATATCTTTGTGGATAATATCGGTATCGCTCTGTATTACGATACAGTTGGCGGAAAACATACGATTGAGCGTCAACTGACGTTGGAATACAAGAATGCGGTATGGAATGACGAGTCGGTAGATTGGTTAACGCAGGAACAAAGTGATACATTGACAGGAGATGTTTCCGCATCAGAGATAGGTAAGTTATTGATTGATAGCGACTTTAAGTTAAGTGATGCAACTCCGGATGCTCCGTTTGAGGAGGATACGCTGTATGCGCAAGGTGTAGTGGCCATTGCTTCGGCTTGTCATCTAACACATGTTACTACGCGCCGTGGCACAGAGATTACGAACGAGAAAGAAGCTCCTATTAAGGAAGATGTGGTGGAAGGTTCGGCTCCGTTGGATATTTTCTTCCAATCGCATCCTTCGCCCAAGACCGATTATTATGATTGGACCATTAGTCGTGGTAGTGATAAGATTACTCAACGTCCGGAACGCGATATACGTTATTTATTTGATGATGCGTCCGAAACAGGTCCTGTCACTTATACGGTAGAACTGAAAGTGGGCAATTCTACTTGTCAGGATAGCGCCAAAATAGATGTAACGCTTAATGCGTCCTTTATTATGGTTCCCAATGTGTTTACGCCGAATGGGGATGGTATGAATGATGAGTTCCGAGTGGCTTATCGCTCGATTTGTTCGTTCCATTGCTGGGTGTTTAACCGTTGGCAGCATCAAGTCTATAGTTGGTCGGATCCGGCAAAAGGATGGAATGGCACTATCAATGGTCGTCCGGCTCCGGAATCAGCATACGTGTATATCGTAGAGGCTACTGGATGTGATGGCAAGAAATATAAACTCAAAGGGATGGTGAACCTGTTGCGAGGAAAATAATAGTATAACCTTAAATTCAATTTGATATGACTCGAGACAATGAGATTTTTGACATTATCCGCCAAGAGCGTGAGCGTCAAACACGAGGCATTGAACTGATTGCCAGTGAAAACTATGTGAGCGACCAAGTCATGGAGGCTATGGGCTCTGTGCTTACCAATAAGTATGCTGAGGGATACCCCGGTAAACGTTATTATGGTGGTTGCGAAGTGGTTGATATTAGTGAAAATATTGCTCGCGAGCGTCTGAAGAAACTCTATAATGCGGAATATGTGAATGTCCAACCGCACTCCGGTGCCCAGGCTAATATGGCTGTCTTTATGGCATGCCTCAAGGCGGGCGATACGTTCATTGGATTGAACCTGAGTCACGGAGGTCACCTCAGTCATGGTTCAGCAGTTAATTTCTCCGGTTTGATGTTCCATGCTATTGATTATAGTTTGAATGAAGAAACAGGTCGTGTCGATTATGATGAATTGGAGCAAAAAGCGCGTGAGCAACGCCCTAAACTCATTATAGCCGGAGCTTCGGCTTATAGCCGTGAGTGGGATTATGCCCGTATCCGTAAGGTGGCTGACGAGATTGGTGCTATCTTTATGGTGGATATGGCGCATCCCGCAGGACTGATTGCTGCCGGATTATTGGAGAACCCTGTTAAGTACGCACATATCGTCACTTCTACTACGCATAAAACCCTGCGTGGACCTCGTGGTGGTGTAATCTTAATTGGTAAGGACTTCCCTAATCCTTGGGGCAAAACAACGCCGAAAGGGGAGATTAAGATGATGTCAGCCATCTTGGATAGTGCTGTCTTCCCCGGTACACAAGGTGGACCCTTGGAGCACGTGATTGCCGGTAAGGCGGTGGCTTTTGGGGAGGCTTTGCAACCGGAGTTTAAGACGTATCAACAGCAAGTTAAGAAGAATGCCGCAGTAATGGCACAAACCTTTATGGATAAGGGATATAAGATTATCTCCGGTGGTACGGATAACCATTCCATGTTGGTGGATTTGCGCACTAAGTATCCGGATTTGACGGGTAAAGTGGCAGAGAAAGCGTTGGTGGCTGCCGATATAACTACCAACAAGAATATGGTGCCGTTTGATACCCGCAGTGCCTTCCAAACCAGCGGTTTGCGCTTTGGTACACCGGCTATTACGACGCGCGGACTGAAGGAAGATAAGATGCCATGGATTGTGGAACTGATAGACCGCGTATTGGCTGATCCCGAGAACGAACAGACGATACAAAAAGTACGCACCATCGTCAACGAGGAGATGGTGCGCTATCCTTTGTTTGCTTGGTAAACAATTACATGTCCCAATGTTCAAGGGTCAAGACCAATTCATCAAAGGTCTTGACCTTTGCTTTTTCTTTAACTTCATTGATTTGGTTATTCACAGCCTCATTGTAGGTCTCAGCCTCTACATCACGAATAACACCAAGGGCGATAGGCAATTCAGGAACGACATCGGCGTTGGCCATATCGGTCACTTTCTCTTGTCCCATCAGGGCTAACATACGATGTAGGGTAGGATCTTGCATGTGTGCGTCATGAATGAGTACATCAGGGTCGTCCGCCGTTGTGACTACTAAACGAGGCATCAGATGAGAATAATCTAACTTCAATCCCTTGTCTTTATTGGCTCCAAAAATCATTTTTTCTCCGTGACGCAGGATGATGCTGCGCTCTGCACGAGTCTCGCGGTCGGCTATCCAACTATGGGCTCCGTTATTGAAGATAACGCAGTTAACTAAGCATTCAATCACGCTGGCGCCTTTGTGCTCATGGGCTTTCACCATACAATCTATGGTAGTGGGCATATCTACATCCAGCGTTCTGGCGAAGAACGTTCCTCTTGCTCCCATCACTAATTCGGCAGGGATAAAGGGACGCTCTACGGTTCCGAATGGACTGGATTTACTAACGAATCCTTTGGGACTCGTAGGCGAATATTGGCCTTTGGTCAAACCATAGATACGGTTATTGAATAGGCATATATTCAGGTCCACGTTTCTGCGAATCTCATGAATGAAATGGTTACCGCCGATAGCGAGGCAGTCGCCATCGCCGGTCATTTGCCAAACGGTCAACTCCGGGTGACTGGTTTTGACTCCGGTAGCAATAGCTCCGCCACGACCATGAATCGTGTTAAATCCGTATGTATTCAGGTAGTGTGGCATACGGCTGGAACAACCGATTCCGGAAATAACGACTGTTTGTGCGGTGGGCACACCTATCTGCGCCATGGCTTTGGTTAAGGATGCCAAAATGGCATGGTCTCCACAACCCGGACAGAAACGAACATATTGATCACTTTTATATTGTGCTGCTTCCATAATTACAATGCTTTAACATGTTCAACAATGCGTTCAACCGCAAATGGTTGACCCATAATTTCGTTATACTGCATAATTTTTACGCCGGGCACTTTGCTACGAAGAAGGGTAGCAAACTGTCCGTTGTTTAATTCGCAAACAATCACCCTCTTATATTGCTTAAGTACCTCTGCGGTGTTTTTAGGCAATGGGTTGATGTAATTGAAGTGAGCCAATGCGCAATTCAATTCATTAGCGGCAGCGTGCAGGTGACCTTCGGTAGAACCCCAACCGACGAGTAGGGTATCGCTCAGGACATTACCTTGTACTTGCAGATTAGGAATTCTGTTGACGATCTGGTCAATCTTAGCCTGACGAGCTTTCACCATCTTTTCGTGGTTAGCCGGGTTGGTGGAAATACTACCGGTCTGGCTATCGCGTTCCAAACCTATATTGCGATGCTCAAAACCTTCCATTCCGGGTGTTGCCCAGTAGCGGACCTGATTGGCATCACGCAATGCGACGCTGTATTGGTTCTTGAGTTCCTGAGGAACGCCTTGAGGCTTGATGTCCGGCAGTTCGGCTAATTGGGGTAATCGCCATAAACCTGTACCATTGGCCAAATACGTATCGGTCATCAGGATGACAGGTGTCATGTTCTCCAGGGCAATCTTGCAGGCTTCGTAGGCGTATTGGAAGCAGTTGGCACTGGTGGATGCTGCAATCACTACGGCGGGACATTCGCCATTTCGTCCGTAAATGGCTTGCAGCAAGTCGGTTTGCTCCGTCTTGGTAGGCAGACCCGTGCTGGGACCGCCACGTTGTACGTCAATTACTACCAGCGGTAACTCAGCCATAACGGCTAAGCCGACGGCTTCGCTCTTTAGACTCAGCCCCGGACCGGATGTGCTGGTGCAGGCTAAGTCTCCCGCAAAACTGGCACCAATAGCGGTGCAGACACCGGCTATCTCATCTTCGGCTTGCACAACCATAACGCCCATGTCCTTGCGACCGGCTAACTCTTGCATGATGTCGGTGGCGGGAGTAATGGGGTAGGAACCTAAGAACAGGCGTTTGCCGCATTTCTGCGCAGCAGCAATCATACCCCATGCTGTGGCTTTATTGCCGGCGATGGAGGTGTAGGTGCCGTGCTGCAGGTTGTCCGCCACTTCTACGTTAATCGTGTTGATATTAAGGGCTGTGTTATTGCCGTAGTTAAAGCCGTCTGTCAGCACTTTGACGTTTGGCGCAATCAGAGCCGGTTTCTTGGCGAACTTGCCCTCTAAGAAATGAATAGCCTTGTCAATAGGACGATTAAAGAGCCAGCAAACAACGCCAAGGGCGAACATATTGCGGGACTTCAGAATGGACTTATTATCCAATCCGCTGTCTTTCAAACTCTCTTTGGTAAGGGATGTCAGGGCCACCGGCACAATCTGTACGGTTTCTTTGATGCCTAACTCCGTAAAAGGGTTATCGGTCTTGTATAGCGCTTTTTCTAAATCCGGTTTGGTGAAGGTATCGGTGTCTACAATGATGATGGCATGGTCGTGAAAGAGTTGGTTCTGCACGCATACTTTGAGCGCAGCGGCATTCATCGCTACAATCACATCGGCCTTGTCGCCCGGAGTGTAAACTCCCTGACCTAAATTAACTTGGAACCCGGATACTCCACCTAATGTACCTTGTGGCGCACGAATTTCAGCGGGGAAATCGGGAAGAGTAGAAATTTCATTTCCTAAGATGGCACTTAATGAGGAGAATAAGTTTCCCGTCAACTGCATACCATCACCCGAGTCTCCGCAAAAGCGAATTACAACGTTTGGTTTATTCATGATGATAATGATTATTGCTAATTTGAACGCAAAGTTATAAAATAAAAAGGATATACACAAGAAAAAGTGTAAATATATTTGCATAATTGCAAATTATTTTATACTTTTGTACCCTAATTTAAATTGCGGTAATAGATACTAAATGAAAAATATTCGTAATTTTTGCATAATTGCCCATATCGATCATGGTAAATCAACGCTGGCGGATCGTATGCTGGAATTGACTCATACCGTGGACCAAAAGCAGATGGAGAACCAGGTGTTGGACGATATGGATTTGGAGAAAGAGCGTGGCATCACGATTAAGAGCCATGCTATTCAGATGAATTATAAGGGTTACACCCTTAACCTGATTGATACTCCGGGTCACGTGGACTTCTCTTATGAAGTGAGCCGCAGTATAGCGGCATGCGAAGGAGCTTTGTTGGTGGTGGATGCCAGTCAGGGCGTTCAGGCGCAGACGATTAGTAACCTTTATATGGCGTTGGAGCATGATTTGGAGATTATTCCAGTTATGAATAAATGCGATATGGAGAGTGCGATGCCTGAGTTGGTGGAGGATGAGATTATTGATTTATTGGGCTGCAAACGTGAGGAAATCCTGCGTTGCTCGGCTAAGACCGGAGATGGGGTAGAGGCTATCTTGGATGCTATTGTGGACCGTATTCCTGCGCCGGAAGGTGATCCGGATGCTCCGCTGCAATGCTTGGTCTTTGACTCTGTCTTCAATTCCTTCCGAGGTATCATTGCTTACTTCAAGGTTGTGAACGGCACTATGCGCACAGGCGAGCGCGTGCGCTTTTATAATACAGGTAAGGAGTACGATGCCGACGAGATAGGTGTGCTTAAACTGGATATGCAGCCTACTAAGGAACTTTCTGCCGGTACGGTAGGTTATATCATTTCCGGCATTAAGACGTCTTCCGAGGTTAAGGTAGGTGATACGATAACCCATGTCAGTCGTCCCTGCAATAAGGCTATTGAGGGCTTCCAAGAGGCTAAGCCGATGGTCTTTGCCGGTGTGTATCCGATTGAGGCGGAGGATTATGAGGATTTGCGGGCATCGTTGGAAAAACTGCAACTCAATGACTCGTCCCTCTCCTTTATGCCGGAATCGTCCGTGGCTTTGGGATTTGGTTTCCGTTGCGGATTCTTAGGATTGCTACACATGGAGATTGTACAGGAGCGTTTGGACCGTGAGTTTGATATGGATGTCATTACGACTGTGCCGAACGTATCGTATAATGTCTATCTTAAGGATGGCACGATGAAGGAGGTGCATAACCCAGCCGGAATGCCGGATTTAACGGAGATTGACCATATTGAGGAACCTTATATACGTGCCAGCATCATCACCACGTCCAATTTTATCGGACCGATTATGACCTTATGTCTGGATAAGCGTGGTGAGTTGGTTAAGCAGGAGTTTATCTCCGGAGACCGATTGGAGATTCTCTTTGATATGCCGTTGGGTGAAATCGTGATTGATTTCTATGATAAACTTAAATCCATTAGTAAAGGTTATGCGTCCTTTGACTGGTATATGAACGGTTTCCGTCCTTCTAACCTGGTTAAGTTGGATATCTTGCTCAATGGCGAGCAGGTGGATGCCCTTTCTACGCTTACCCATCGTGATAATGCGTTGGATTTTGGTCGTCGTATGTGCGAGAAACTCAAGGAGTTACTGCCGCGTCAGCAGTTTGATATTGCCATTCAGGCGGCTATTGGAGCCAAGATTATTGCCCGCGAAACGGTTAAGCAGGTGCGTAAGGATGTGTTGGCAAAGTGCTATGGTGGTGATGTGAGTCGTAAGCGTAAATTGCTGGAGAAGCAGAAACGAGGCAAGAAACGCATGAAGCAGATCGGTAATGTAGAAGTGCCACAAAAAGCCTTCTTAGCCGTGCTTAAACTGGACTAGTCTCCTAGTAAACCAGTCAACTAGTAAACTAGATAACTAGAATGCTACTACTAACAATAATAATTAACTAATCTAATTAATCTTATGGAACAATTCTTAATGCCGGCATGGACAATGATTCCTTTTGGGATTATGCTCCTTGCGATTGCTATTGGTCCCATCATCGCTCCTGAGAAATGGGAAAGCAATCTGAACAAACTGATTGTATCTGCTATTTTGGGTGTGCCTGTGGCTATCTACATGATTGTCAATGGTGCCGCAGTCATTGACCCTTCCGGGTTAACGATGGCTACGTCGTTGGTAGATACTGTTTTCTTTGATTATGTGCCATTTATCATCCTATTGTTGGCACTCTTTGTTATTACCGGAGGTATTCACCTCAGTGGTGATATCAAGGCTAAGCCTATTGTGAACACTCTCTTCCTTGCCATTGGTTTTTTCTTGGCTTCGTTGATGGGAACGACCGGTGCGGCTATGTTGCTTATTCGTCCTGTTTTAGCGACCAATGCGCAGCGTGAGCATAAGATGCACACCGTTCTTTTCTTCATTGCTTTAGTGGCTAACTGCGGTGGTTTGATGACTCCTCTTGGTGATCCACCATTGTTCATGCTTTTCCTGCGTGGTGCGTCGTTCACTTGGTTTGCTTCGATGTGGGCTCCTTGGCTCTTCACAGGTGCTATTCTGCTGCTACTCTACTTCTTGGCAGATACGTATTACTATCGTAATGAGGAATGGACGGCTCTTTCGGCAGATTCTCGTGAATCTAAATCCCTTCAATTGACCGGTAAGGTTAACTTTATCTGGCTGGCAGGTGTTGTGGCTTCGGTGGCTTTCCTTAATGCCGGTACGATTCCTGCCATGGGCGAAGAGAATGCTCCGTTGTATATGAAGTACTTGCGTGAGATTGCCATGTTAGTGCTGATGGTACTCTCGTTAGTAACTACGCCTCGTAAAGTGCGTTATGATGATAATAAGTACACATGGGCTCCTATCTTGGAGGTTGCTGCTTTGTTCATTGGTATTTTTGTGACGATGGCTCCTGCGCTTATTTTCCTGAAGCAAAACGCAGCCAGTCTGGGTTTGACTCATATTTGGCAATACTACTACTCAACGGGTCTGCTGTCTTCTTTCTTGGATAACACACCTACCGCTGTGGCTTTCCATTCGATGGCAACCGGTTTGTCGCCTGATATTATGGCATCCATGGATGCTAATATGGTAGCCGGCATTCCTGAGGTACTCTTGAAGGCTATTTGCATTGGTGCGGTCTTCTTTGGTAGTATGACGTATATTGGTAACGGACCTAACTTTATGGTGAAGGCTATTGCAGAGGAGAACAATATTGATATGCCGTCTTTCTTCGGTTATATGATTAAGTTCTCGCTCATCGTGCTGTTACCGGTTTATGTGATTGTTCAACTGATTTTCCTATAAGATAGGGTATCTGTTCTAATATGACTATTATTGATAATATCATTACGTGGTATTCGACGCATATGAGTTATGCGTCAATTACTGCGTTGATGGCTGTTGAATCCTCTTTTATCCCTTTCCCTTCGGAGGTAGTTATTCCTCCGGCTGCTTTTGTGGCTGCTCAGCCGGAAAGTGTGTTGTATGCAACAGGCAATTATCCGATTGATGTCTTGTTGATTGTGCTCTTTGGTTCCTTAGGGGCTATAATTGGAGCATTGATTAATTATTATCTGTCGGTATGGTTGGGAAGGCCGATTATCTATAAGTTTGCCGATTCTAAGTTAGGGCACTTGTGCCTCTTATCGGGTGAGAAGATTCAAAAGGCGGAGGCTTATTTCCGGGATCATGGTAATATGTCCACGTTTATTGGACGTTTCATCCCCGGTATTCGTCAACTTATTTCTATTCCTGCAGGCTTGGCACGTATGAAGATGGGTCCATTCTTGCTTTATACGTTCTTAGGGGCGTTTGTATGGAATATCGTTTTGGCGTTGGTTGGCTATCTTGCTGCAGGCCAGATGGCAGTTATTAAGGCTTATAGCCACGAACTATCCGTTGCTATCCTTGTCCTTTTTGCTGCTGCCGTTATCTACTTAGTCATCAAAAAAATAATCAAAAATCATCAAGTTAAATAATTAAATCTACATAATATGGCAAAAAAGACTGCAACATGGACCGCACAGGGTGCCACCCAAAGTATTGAACTTGGGTATTATAAACACTTCAAAGGAAATTACTACCAGTTAATCTCTGTTGCTACGCATAGTGAGACCTTAGAGCCAATGGTGGTATATAAGGCTTTGTCGGGCGATAAGGGTTTATGGGTACGTCCGGCTGGTATGTGGACGGAAATGATAGATCGCCCGGAATATAACGGACCGCGATTTGTTAAAGTGACAGAAGTTGAAGCCAAGAATGGCAAGAATAATGGTGACCAACATACCATTTTGGTTAGCCATAAAAGGAGAAAATGGAGCAAAGCAGAGGAGAGGAACTTAGTGGCTATGTTTGATGCTAACGAGAGTTATGAAACGATAGCGAATAAGTTAAAGAGAACGGTCTCTGCTGTAACTTCCAGACTGCAACTGATGGGATTTCTTCGGTATGATAAAGAAACCCAAACTATGATCCGAATCAAGTAAGTTAGAAACCTTCCGTCAAAAATGCGATTTCTAAGAGGAAGTCGCATTTTTATTTGCATATATGCAAAATTTTTAGTACCTTTGCAACCTGCAAAGGAATGCACGGGGCATTAGCTCAGTTGGCTAGAGCGTTTCGTTCGCAACGAAGAGGTCGTCGGTTCGATTCCGATATGCTCCACAACCCTGTCCACAAAAAGGAATAATTAAACGGACAATAAAAGAAGATAAACACTAAAACAATGAAAGCGAAACCATTTGTCAAATGGGTTGGCGGAAAAGGCCAACTTATCGACCAAGTGGAGCAAATTACATAAAAATTCAAAAAATGTGTCCAATTATTTGCACATTTCAAAATAAAATAGTAATTTTGCAGCGCAAAAGTTTAAAGTATGGATATTTCTCAATTCAAACAAGTTATTGATGTCGCTCCTAAAGCGATGCCAATAAAAGCTCAAGTGACGTCTTATCGGATTAAATCGCCACTGAACACATCTATTACAATTATTCCTAAACAACAATTAGATGGGCGTTTTCAGTAAGCGATACGGCAAAGTCATAGATGCCATCATAACGGAGAGTAAGATTTATTCCCCCGTTGAGTTACAATCTTCAATAGTTCCTCTTGTTATTAAACACGCTGTTACGCTGTGGGATACTGGGTCTATGTGTACTTTGATTTCTCCAAAAGTTGTTCAACAATTGGCACTCGAACCAATTGGGGATGCCGAGTTGGTAGGAATAGGAGGAGATAATATTCGGAAAGTGTATTTGGTGCATTTGGCGTTGCCAGATGGTAGTCTATTGCCTAATTTGCAGGTGGTAGAGGAAAGCAATATAGATTGTGATGTCTTGATAGGAATGGATGTGATAACTGCAACGGATATGTGTTTAACGAATAAAGACTCCAATACTGTTTTTTCTTTACGCGTTCCTACCAAAGAACATATTGAATTAAAAGAGATATAGGTTACATGACCCAAACAGAACAAGTCATAGACCCAGACAATGAGATATACATTTTGTATTACAGAAATCTTGCAAAAGGAGATAGAGATAGAAGAGGAAAACAAATGCAAGGCGCAATTATTGATTGATAAACAATATAGAGAAGGTCAAATCCTTCTTGATGCAGAAGACTATAAAATAACTCAAATTGAGTTATTAAAATAAAGTAAATATTGGCGTTTTAAACGCTTTGTTCTTGGCACCTTTGAATGTGGAAGTTCAAATAGTATCAAAGTCAAGACGAGGCAACAAAAGCGTCTATGTGTATGTAAAACATGCATGCCTAATAGGGTGCGTTGTTACATACGGCGTAGGCTTAGTTGCTCGTTCTCTTTGATAGGGCAATCTTCCACAGCCTAAAGGTGCAGAACGAGTGAATCGAGTCTGCGCTTTTTTTATAAAGTTACGGCTCATATGTTGATAATGGCTTCGTAACTATTCGTTCTCATACAGGAACATAGGAACTTCTGAACGTCTTACGAAGAATGATTACAAGCTCTTGCACGAATAGTGTAGGCGCTACGTTGTCATGTAAGACGGGCTTCCTATGGCCTCTGTATGAGGGGCAAGTAGTGCCTACACTTTTTGTTGTTTAATAAAAAAAGCAATGAAAGGTAAGCCATTTATTAAATGGGTAGGAGGGAAAGGACAATTACTTTCGCAATTGGATGAATTATTACCATCCTCGTTTGCATCTATTCCTAATATTACGTACATTGAACCTTTTGTGGGTGGTGGAGCGATGCTTTTTTATATGTTGCAGACTTATCCCAACATTCAAAGGGTAATTATCAATGACCTTAATCAGCCATTAATAACTTGCTATCAAATTATTCGTGATAGGCCACAAGAACTGATTAGCGAATTGTCGCGAATTCAAACAATCTATTTACCCTTATCAGAACCGCAACGCAAAGAATTTTATTTGGAAATACGAAGCAAGTTTAATACCCGACGGCTGGATGATGTATCAATGTCTGCGTTGCTAATATTTCTCAATCGGACTTGTTTTAACGGACTTTATCGTGAAAATAGGTCGGGGCATTTTAATGTCCCATTTGGGAAATATACTTCGCCTACAATTTGTGATGAAGTCACTATTATGGAAGATAGTCGTTTACTACAAAAGACAGAGATATTATGTGGTGATTATCAACAAACACGACAATATATACAAGGCAACACTTTTTTTTATTTTGATCCACCATATCGTCCTCTAAATACTACAAGTAGTTTTAATGACTATACGAAAAAGAAATTCAACGATGAAGAGCAAAAACGATTAAAGGACTTTTGTGATGAGATAAACAATGCTCGTTGCAATTTTATGTTGAGCAATTCTGCTTGCCAAGACGGCTTTTTTGAAAAGTTATATCAAGGCTATGATATACAACGAGTACTTGCTTCAAGAAGTATTAACGCCAATCCTGATAAACGCGGTAAATTGACAGAGTTACTTATTCGTAACTATAACAATGTAATTTAAATCTAAATAATATGGCAGCACACACACAAGAACAATTTGAGTTGTTTCTATCTCAACTAAAAGAAACAAATCAACATTTAGATTTCTTTTGTGATTTTGAGAAAATAGAACAAAATGTAGAGAATATTAAGTTAAGTCTCCACATGTTGAATAGTCTGCTTGGTGCAGATGATTTACGCAAGGCAGTTGAAACTATTTGGAATAGAGATAAAACGGCATTTCAAGTTATGAATATCCTAATTGCCGTTCGTGATGAGGGGAAGAAATATGTTCTCAATGCCACAAATCAACCAGTAATTATTGACTCTTTTTTTAAGTCAATAGATGGTGTGATGGAGTTCTTAGAAGAAACAGGACTTGCTAATTTGTTCCAAAATCAAAAGATAACCAATTTAGTGGATTATGTTTTTGGTATTGAGACGGGATTAGATACGAATGCACGCAAAAATAGAAGCGGACATCTAATGGAAGATCAAGTAGAGGCAATACTAAAAAGTTACAAATTAGATGTTCGTGCAGAGGTGTATTCCAGCGAGTGGCCAGAACTAACAGCCGTTTTAGGTGATGATGAAAAACGTTTCGATTTTGTAGTTAAAACAACACAAAAGACTTATTTGTTTGAGGTTAATTTCTATTCTGGCGGTGGAAGTAAACTTAATGAAGTAGCACGCTCTTATTCAGATATAGCACCCAAAATCAATTCGGTTGACGGTTTTGAATTTGTATGGATAACAGATGGCAAGGGCTGGCTATCTGCGAAAAATAAATTACAAGAGGCATACAATATCATACCTAATATTTATAACCTAACAAGCATTCACGATTTTTTAGTTTCTATTAAATGAGGCCTCTGAAATCTTCTTTTCCTGATTTCACCCTCTATCACGGGGATTGTATGGAGTTGCTAAAAACAATTCCTGATAATTCTATTCGGGCTATCTTTGCCGATCCTCCATACTTCCTTAGTAATGGTGGTATCAGCGTGCAAAGCGGAAAGCAGGTTTGCGTTGATAAGGGCGATTGGGACAAAGGTGGTACTCCGGAATATATCTATGAATTTAACCGTCAATGGTTATCCCTTTGTCGTTCAAAACTGACTGATGATGGAACTATTTGGATAAGTGGCACACACCATAATATCCATGTTGTTATGCGCTGCCTACAAGAATTAGGTTACAAAGTGTTGAATACTATCACTTGGCAGAAATCTGACCCTCCACCAAATTTAAGTTGCCGATACTTTAACTTCTCTACTGAACTCATTATATGGGCTCGTAAGTCAGAAAAGAAACCGCATTTATTCAATTATGAGGCAATGAAACAACTTAACGGAGGCCGCCAAATGACTGATGTTTGGCGCATCCCTGCCGTAAGTATGTATGAAAAACATTGTGGCAAGCATCCTACACAAAAGCCACTTCGTTTGTTATACCGCATCATACTTGCCTCTACTAATGAAGGAGACACTATCCTTGATCCATTCTCCGGCTCAGGAACTACTGGTATTGCTGCTAATCTATTAGGTCGCAAATACATTGGTATTGAACAAGATGCTAAATTCGTTAATCTTTCTCAGCAACGCCGTATAGAGTTGAACGAACCTGATGCTCGCAAGCGAATACTTGACAAGATGCGTGAGAATCCACAAGAAGTGACTGTGCTCGTAAATCACGTACATCCTATGGATAGACCTCTTTGTATGGAACTTGGTATGACCTACCTGCGTGCCGGAGATAGTAAGGGATCGCTACTTGTCAAAGAAGGATTTAATCGC
>JAGHTR010000178.1 GCA_018065205.1 Candidatus Colicola caccequi | reverse complement strand
CACCACTGTCACCCAAAAACTTGCTAGCTTACTTTTTAGAATTGGAGGTTTTGTCCCTCAGTTGGGCGGTAAGTTGTTCTACCTGGGCGGTAAGAACATCTATTTGCTGCTGGAGCATGAAAGTAGATGTGCGTTCAGATTGAGTCTTTTTGGAGACCGTTTCAGACACATGTTGGATATAGTCCTCATACCATTGGTCAAAGGGGTGTGCGGTCTTCCATTCTTGCTGGAAGGAAGCGAATTTCCAAGCCCGAGCGGTATGGAATAATTTGCCATTAGGACCGATTTTGTTTGCAGCCGTCCAATCAGAGATGACTTGCTGCGTGGCCGCTGCATCAGCAAAAGCTTCACGCATGTGTTGATGGGCATAACCGAAGGCGAGGTTATACCATCGTTGCCTTGGAGAGCGGTTCTGTTGGTAATTTTCGACACGTTTGCGAGCACGTTGATTGCCGTCTTTGTCGGTGTAGTAATAGACATCTTCCGTGGAAGCTAATTTTCCGTGAACTGCCTGGGTTGGTTGAGCGTTTTCAATTTTTGCCATAGTAGTAATATTTATTGGTTAAACATGCGATTGTTTTGTGTTTGTTGCGTCCTTTGCGCACGTCTTGTATGACTGTCGGATGACTTCCGGCTGACATGCGGACGACTGCCGTGCCACTTTCGGTCTGCCTTCGGGCGACCTTCGGGTGACCTTCGGGCGACCTTCGGAAAGGATAGCCACGTGTAGAGGGCTGCAAACATCCAATTATGAGTGCAAAATTACAAAAAAAAATTGAATTGTGCAAATAAAATGGGGAAAAATGCAAATAAATTTGCACATATGCAAAATATTTTGTAATTTTGCAGCGTGAAACTGCAAAATGAAGGAAAATAAGCCAAAATGAAAAAAAGACAACATTATATTAATCTTCTGCGCGAATGTGCCCCTGAATTGGAAAAGCAATTCGGCATTACTTCGATGTTATTATTTGGTTCGATGGCACGAGGCGAACATCGGGCGGATAGCGATGTGGATTTATTGGTAGATATGCCTCCTGTTATGTATAATGCTGTGGCGGCATCTAATTATTTAGAAAAACTATTAGGGCGAAAGGTTGATTTGATTAGAAATCATAAAACGCTTAAGCCTTCCTTTTTAGAACAAATTAAACAAGATGGAGTCCAAATCTATACAACAACTTAAACTAATCCTTTTAACATTAGAGGATATTGATGCTTCGATTACGCATTTAAAGAATTGGAATGCGGGAATACAGGATTTTCTTGCTTTAGAAGCGACAGAAGAAGGATTGCAGAAGTTAGCAGCGGATGCAATGCTAATTGAAGCCATTGGAGAGGGAATTAAACAATTGGATAAGCGTACTGAAGGTAAACTTTTCAGTCTACAACCAAATATTCCGTGGCATCTAGTGATGGGAATGAGAGATAAAATCGCTCATGGTTATTTTGATTTAGATATAGGGTATATTGAGGATGTTATCTTAAACGATATTGATCCATTACAAAATGCAATAAAATCGTTGATGCAGTATGTGAAGGAATTAATTAATAAAAAGTAATTCTTTCCTTTGCAGAATTAGATATATGAGGAAAAAGATATTGATATGGATGCTGATGCTGATGCCGATGGTGATGATGTTGGCAAAGGCAGGAACGGCAAAGGCAGATGTGCTGGATGATATAATCAATCGGCAATTTGATTCGAAGTCCCTCTCTGAATCGGCGCTGGATTCGATCCTGAATAGCACTCAGAAACTGACTGACGACGAGGCTTTGCTGCCGCAAAATCGCTATGGAATAGGGTGCGAGAACAAACAAAAGATGTTCCGCAATTCGTTCTGGGCGAATTACTACCTGGTTGACCACAAGAAGAACGAACGCATACCTCTATGCGACACCCTTGTGCGCGATGCCGCTATATCGCCTAACGGTCAGTATGTCGTATATGGCAAGGGCCAAGACTTATACATCTACAAGACCTTATACAAGACCGAAGTTGCCATTACGCAAAATGGCGTAAACGGCAATCCTATAGATGTGTTTAACGGCGTGAGTGATTGGCTGTACGAGGAGGAATTTGGCATTACACGACTCTTCTCTTTCTCGCCGGACAGTAAGTTAGTCGCTTTTGTGCGTTTGGACGAGCAGTCCGTGCCTACTTTTACGTGGCAGGTGTTTAGAGGTCAACAATATCCCACGTCCCTGTCCCTGCGTTATCCCAAAGCCGGTCAGCCCAATGCGAAGGCAAGCGTATGCGTGTACGATATATCTACAAAAGGTATCCGCACGATGAAACTGCCTGCCATGGATGAGGCCTACATTCCGCGTTTGAGTTGGCGACAAGTGGGGGAGGAATACGAACTGATTATTGAGCGTATCAATCGTGATCAGAACCAAATGGAGGTGTTTGTGGCCAATCCTAAATCGACCGTCTGCACTATTCTATACAAGGAAAAGAGTGACCGCTACTATATCGACTATGCCCATTTTGACCAATGGCAATGGCTGAGCGACGGACGTTTTATTGTGCTGAGCGAGAAAAACGGCTGGAGACAACTCTTCCTGCATTCGGCACAAGGGGCTGAGCAGAAAAAACTGACGCCTGCCGAAATGGATGTAACTCGTGTTTATGGTATGGATGAAAAGAGTGGTGTTGGCTATTACGAGGCTGCGCCTAAGGCGGCTGAACGTCAGGCTTACGCCGTGAATATAAAAACTGCTAAATCCACTCGTCTCACTTCCGGAGAGGGTATGCATAGCCTCACTTTTGCCAAGAACATGAAGCGTGCTGCGGACTTCTACCAGAACCTATCTCAAGCCGGTCAATACACCTTATACGAGGTATCGGCGGACCGACTGAAAGCCGTTTCGACTAACGCATTTGATGCCATCAATAACCTCAATAAGGACCGTCAAAAGGCATGGGAGGCAACCGGTCTGCCCAATAAACAGTTCATCCGTATTCCTACCGAACGGGGTGACAGTTTGGATGCTTGGATCATCTTGCCAAAGGACTATGCCGGCAAGAAGAGTCCGGTTGTGATGATGCAGTATAGCGGTCCCGCCAGTCAGCGCGTGCTCAACCAATGGCGTCATCGCTTTGGTCACTACCTGGCTGCACAAGGTTATATCGTGGTGAATGCCGACCCTCGCGGAACGGATTGTCGTGGCCGTCAATGGCGCAACGAGACGTATATGCGATTGGGACAAAAAGAGGCCGAAGATCAGTTGAGTGTGGCTAAATACATGCAATCGCAGCCATACGTAGATGCTAACCGCATTGCCATGATAGGATGGAGTTATGGCGGATTCCAGACGATTCGCACGATGATGGAGCAGACCGAACCCATCATAGGTTGTGGCGTGGCTATTGCTCCAGTGACCGATTGGGGACTATATGACACCGGCTATACGGAGCGTTTCATGCGTCGTCCGCAAGTGAACGAAAGAGGGTACGAAGGGGCCAACCTGACCACCATGGCGGATAGACTGCAAGGACGACTGCTGCTCGTGCATGCCACCGGAGACGATAATGTACATTGGCAGAATACACTCCTGCTATCCGATGCGTTAGTTCGTGCCGGCAAGCAGTTTGATACGCAGTTATACATCGACGATAACCACTCGCTGCTGGATAAGGTCAATAACCGCCATCTGCACGAGAAAATACTTCAGTTCTTGAATAGCAATCTATGAAAATAATCATTATTGGCACAGGAAATATCGGTTCGGCAGCCATCAAAGCCGTTCAAGCCGCATCCGATATGGAGTTGATTGGGGTGTTCCATCATAACGAGATGGAGGCAATAGCCCGTTTGCCGCACGTAGATGTGGCATTATTATGCCTGCCTACACGCGAGGCTCCAATCTTTGCCGAACAACTCAATAAAATGGGAATCAACACGGTGGATTCGTTTGATATACACACCCAAATAGCCGACGTTCGCCGTCAACTGATGCCCATCGCTCAGGCTAACCACGCTGTCAGTATCATCTCAGCCGGTTGGGATCCGGGTTCGGACTCCATGGTAAGAGCCTTGTTAGAAGTGCTTACTCCGGAAGGGCAGTCCTACACCAACTTTGGTCCGGGACGTTCCATGGGACATACCGTGGCAGCCAAAGCCATACAGGGTGTTAAGAATGCCTTGAGCATAACCCTGCCGTTAGGACAAGGTAAACATGGCAGACATGTGTATATTGAATTGGAAGACGGATATGATTTTGAGGATGTACGACGCCGTCTATTGGCCGACGATTACTTTGCGCACGACGAGACCGAAGTGGAATTAGTGGCTGATGTGGAGCAATACCAAACCACGGCGCATGGCGTGCTGCTGGAGCGGAGTGGAGTAGCGGCCGATAGGGATGACCAGCAACTCAAATTTGAGATGCGTATTGACAATCCGTCTCTTACGGCTCAGTTTATGGTGGGATGCGCCCGTGCGGCGTATCGGTTGCAGCAACAAGGGCTATATGGATGCTACACAACCATTGAATTGGCTCCCGTATGGATGCTGCCTGATGATACAGAGAGTAATGTGAGACGATTAGTTTAGAAGATTTGATTGGCAAAGGAGGCATTTGTGCGCCTCTACGCCGTAAACATTTGTACGTTTATATGATAAAAATTTCTTTTCCGGACGGTAGCGTCCGTGAGTTCGAGAGTGGCGTGACGCCCCTCCAAGTTGCTGAGAGTATCAGCAGTCGTTTGGCCCAAGAAATCCTTGTGGCAAGTGTTAAAAAAGTTAACGATGCACAATGCACAATGCACGGTGAATATGTTATCACCGAATTGAACGCACCTCTGACAGAGGACTGCGCTATCAAACTGCATAAGTGGGAAGACGAAGAGGCTAAACATGCTTTTTGGCACACATCTTCTCACTTGATGGCAGAGGCATTGCAAGAACTGTATCCCGGCATCCAATTCGGTATTGGTCCTGCTATTGAGAATGGTTTTTACTATGATGTTTATCCTGCCGAAGGACAAGTCATCAGCGAGAAAGACTTCCCGCAGATTGAGGCTAAGATGATGGAGCTGCATGCCAAGAAAGAAGTGCTTGTTAAGAAGTCCATCAGCAAAGCCGACGCACTCAAGCAGTTTGGCGATAAGGGTCAGACCTACAAGTGCGAGTTGATTAATGATTTGGAAGAAGGCACCATTACGACCTACACCCAAGGTAATTTTACTGACCTTTGCCGCGGTCCGCATATCCTTTCCACCGAGCCTATCAAAGCCGTTAAAGTGCTCAGTTGCGCTGCTGCTTACTGGCGTGGCGACGAGACTCGTCCCATGATGACTCGTATTTATGCCGTTTCCTTCCCCAAAAAGAGCATGTTGGATGAGTACCTTGCTCTGCTGGAAGAGGCTAAGAAACGTGACCATCGCAAGATAGGTAAGGAATTGGACTTATTCATGTTTTCAGATATGGTAGGTAAGGGTCTGCCTATTTGGTTGCCCAAAGGAACCGCCCTGCGTCTGCGCTTGGAGGACTTCCTCAAGAAAATACAAAAACAATATGGCTACCAACAGGTGATTACGCCACATATCGGCAGCAAGAACCTCTATATCACTTCCGGTCACTGGGATCACTATGGCAAGGACTCGTTCCAACCCATTACGACTCCTGAGGAAGGTGAGGTTTACATGCTGAAGCCGATGAACTGCCCTCACCACTGCGCTATTTTCAAGAATAGTCCTCGTTCCTACAAGGATCTGCCTTTCCGCTGCGCTGAGTTCGGTACCGTTTATCGTTATGAGCAGAGTGGCGAGTTGCACGGACTGACACGTGTTCGTTCGTTCACTCAAGACGATGCCCATATCTTCTGCCGTCAAGACCAAGTTAAACAGGAGTTCATCCGCGTGATGGAAATCATCAATATCATCTTCAAATCGCTCAACTTCGAGAACTTTGAGGCACAGATCTCATTGCGCGACCCCAATAACCATACCAAGTATGTAGGAAGTGACGAAGTATGGGCTCAGGCCGAGAATGCTATTCGTGAGGCATGCAAGGAGATGAACCTGCCTGCAACTGAGGTGGAAGGTGAGGCTGCTTTCTACGGACCTAAACTGGACTTCATGGTGAAGGATGCTCTGGGTCGTCGTTGGCAGTTGGGTACGATTCAGGTCGATTATAACCTGCCGGAACGCTTCCAGTTGGAATACACCGGCGAGGACAACCTCAAACACCGTCCTGTTATGATTCACCGTGCTCCGTTTGGCAGTATGGAACGCTTCGTGGCTGTGCTGATTGAGCATACCGCAGGTAAGTTCCCATTGTGGCTCACTCCCGATCAGGCAGTGGTTCTGCCTATCTCCGAAAAGAGCAACGAGTACGCTTGGAAAGTGAAGGAGATGTTGGAACAACAGGATGTTCGCGTATTGGTAGATGACCGTAACGAGAAATTAGGACGCAAGATCCGCGATAACGAACTCAAACGTATCCCGTATATGTTGATTGTTGGCGAGAAAGAAGCTGAACAAGGCTTGCTATCCGTTCGTCAACAGGGTGCCGAAGAGAAGGGTCAAATGACCATTCAAGAGTTTGCGGACTTTGTTAATAAGACCGTTAACGACCAAATGAACGCTTACACCAAGTAAGATTCCTGTTCTATACATAAATTATTGTTATGAAAAAATGTCTTTTGCTCGCACTCTTTGCGATAGGTTGTGTATGCCTTTCTGCAGGGACTGTCAAGGTTAGTTTAGAGCAACTAAATAAGGATGGCTGGATGCGTTATAAAGGTCAAGCCATTACCATTACCACACCCCTTGTGGTGTGTGGCACGATGTACGATAGTTTGATTCTTTCGGAGGAACGGTTGTTCGTGCCCGAAGAGAAAGCCGTTGGTTTGGCTCAAGGCGATAGTACCGAATATTGGCGTTTAGTCAACTATAACCAACAACATCGTATCAAATTGGAATGCCGCTATCCGTTTAGTCTCAACTTAGGCGCAACCGTCAAGAACCTCACCGCTCGCGTGATGGGCGAAAGACATTTGCAAACAGGTGCTCAGCCACGTTTCAAAAACTACAAACCATCCAAGAAACTGCCTAATATGAAGGAGGCAGATGTAGTTATTTGTGCGGCTAATATCCAAAATTACTTTGTGCATGTAGGAGGCTATGCTACCCGCCGAAATACGGTGGGTCAGCATGCCCTACAATGCTATAAAGTGGCGTCTGCTTTAACGCGCTTTAATGCGGATATATACACCATCTGCGAATTAGAACAAGGGGATGCCGCTCCTGCCGAATTAGTGGCTAAGATGAATGAGTTATGCGGTAAGGATCGTTATGCGTTTGTACTAACGGATACGTGCGATCGAGATACGATTTCCGTCGGATTCCTCTATCGCAAGGATAAAGTGCGTCCCTATGGCGCTCTGCGTTTTGCTTATCATGCAGAAGGTGAGCCTACCCAAATGCTGACGGGCAATATCTATGCCCATCGTTTTATGTTGCAAGGATGGCAGGATATAGCCACCGGCGAACGCTTCACCATCAGCCTTAATCACCCTCGAAGCAAACGAGGCGATCCACATGTCGCTAACGAAAAACGAATGGCTAACAGCCATGCTATTTTGGATGCATTGGAGGAATATAAACAGACAGAGACAGACCCCGATTATCTGCTGTTGGGCGACTATAACGCTTATGCTCAAGAGCAACCTCTACAGACGATTGTAGAGGCCGGTTATCAGGATATCAATTCTACGATGGCTCCCAATAACTATAGTTACTCCTACAAAGGGGAATGTGGCTACTTGGACCGTTGCTATGCATCGCCCTCAATGGCAGCACAGATAGTAGCCATCAGCCCTATCCATTGGAATACCGATTACTACTATTCCGCTGCGTACTACAGCAAGTATAACTACAAGAATCGCGAGATTCCTAAGTTAGCACCCAAGAAAATCCGCAGCGTGATGTCTCCCGCTGCCAAAAAGAATCGTTACTTCCGTTACTCGGACCACGATCCGCTGTTGATTGGAATAAAATTCTAAATTCGTACACCCAAGCCGGCATCAATAAACTCGGCTCGAACGCCGTGCGTCTTAAGACCTATTTGCACAAATAGGTGCTTGGTGCATAAATATTTTAGGATAAAACGCGTATATAACCAGCCATCTTGGTAATTACTGGCTTTTGTGAAGTCATAACTATAGAAGATGCCTCGGTCAAGCCCTTTAGCGGCTTCTTTATAAGGCTCCAGGTTCTTGATAGGATCCCATACGTAGAATCCGATATGAATACCGGCCGTCAGTTTACCGATGGTAAATTCCGGCTGCAAACTGATACCTACACGGAAACAGTTCTCCACTTTGCTCTCCTTGAGGTAGGTCTTACCAAAGTAAGTAACGTGCTTGGAGTCTTCGGTTTTGAACTCATCATTTACGCACGCATAGTAGCCGTCGTAAAAGGCATCTACACCCAATCCGAATTTGAATATACTGACAGGCTGCCAGTGAGCTGCTACCCCCAAAGAGGCGGCTCCGAAGAACTGCATGCCATTCATGTTATCTTTGTAGTAATTCTGCTTGAGACCTCCTGTAGCAAAAATCTCAACATCCCACTTCTTAGTTACGCCATCGTACAAATGGTGAGGTACATCTGTTTTTGGACGCTGATAGGCTGTGCCGGCCGCTACACGGGCCTTGCTCAGCCCCGGTGTATAACGCATTCCTAATTCGCCATTCAGCATGTTATATCCTCCATTAGGATGAATAATACTGCCGTTCGAGATATGATGCCACCCAAAGGCAAGGGTGATATCAAACCCATCACGAACCGGGAAATCCATGTAGAGTTGCAGGCCTAAAAAAGCGTTTACTACACTTCCAATCGACTGGTTAGCCCCCTCATAACTGGAGTATTTGGCGTATTTGTCGCTTTGATACGTATTACTATACCGCTTGTCGCAAAAAGCCAGACCAACCGTCGGCCGTAATCCAAATACGAAATGGGGAAGGGTGACAAATGGGGTATTCAAGTGACCATGCAGCGCCACCGTGTTGCCTAACATCTTGTCATTACCTAAATTGATATACGTCACGCCTACGCCTACACTCGTATTATTCCATTGTTGTAAACTCTTCCATCTGCCGGTCGGTAAAAATTCCACGGCAAAGGTGCCGCCTAACATTGGACGGTCAATCCACGGGTCCACTTTATCGTCCTTCACCATCATCCCACCTAGGGCATTAACGCGATAGGCGAGTTCATAATGTATGCTGTCATTCTTTGCCCAAATAGAGCAACTGATTAGTCCAAAAAGGAATAAAAATACGGTCTTTTTCATAATTCGACTACAAAAGTATAAAATATTTTTCAAATACACAAGAAAAATTTGCATATATGCAAATAATTTTGTACTTTTGCGGCACGAATTAATATGGATAACTATGTTTGATAATTTAAGTGAACGATTAGAACGAAGTTTTAAGATTCTTAAAGGTGAAGGTCGTATTACCGAGATCAATATTGCCGAAACAGTTAAGGATATTCGTAAAGCCCTTTTGGAGGCCGATGTTAACTATAAAACGGCCAAACAATTTACTGACCAGGTGAAGGAGAAAGCCTTGGGGCAAAGTGTGATGACTGCCGTCAGACCCGGTCAGTTGATGGTTAAGATTACCCACGACGAACTGGCCAACCTGATGGGTGGCGAGGCTGTAGAAATGAACCTCAAAGGTAGTCCTGCTATTATCTTAATGGCCGGTTTACAAGGTTCGGGTAAAACAACCCACGCCGCTAAGTTGGCGCATTTCCTGATGAAGAAAGGTAAGAAAGTGATGCTGGCTGCTTGCGACGTCTATCGTCCCGCTGCTATTGAGCAGTTGCGCGTATTAGGCGAACAGATTGGTGCTAAGGTCTATACCGAGGAAACGGAAGCCAATGCTGTTGAGAAAGCCAAGAAAGCCGTGCGCGAAGCCCGTACATACGGCTATGACGTGCTCATCGTTGATACGGCCGGTCGTCTGGCTATAGATGAACAGATGATGCAAGAGATTGCTGCTATCAAAAATGCTATTGAACCCAGCGAGACATTGTTTGTAGTGGATAGTATGACCGGTCAGGATGCCGTTAATACGGCTAAGGAATTTAATGACCGCCTCAACTTTGATGGTGTCATCCTGACTAAACTGGATGGTGATGCTCGTGGTGGTGCTGCCCTCAGTATCCGCAGCGTAGTGGATAAACCGATTAAGTTTATCGGTACCGGAGAGAAAATGGATGCTTTGGATGTCTTCCATCCTTCTCGTATGGCGGATCGTATCTTAGGAATGGGTGATGTAGTCAGTCTTGTAGAACGCGCCCAACAACAGTATGACGAGCAAGAAGCACGTCGCATCAGCAAGCGTATCGCCCATAACCAATTTGACTTTAACGACTTTATCGGTCAACTCCAGCAAATCAAGAAAATGGGTTCAATCAAGGACCTGATGGGTATGATTCCCGGCATGGATAAGGCGATGAAGAACGTAGAAGTGAGTGACGATGCCTTCAAACCTATTGAGGCTATTATTGGCAGTATGACTCCGTACGAACGTGCTAATCCGGGATGCCTGAACGGCAGCCGCAAGGACCGTATCGCTCGCGGTTCAGGTACCAGTATAGTTGAACTCAATCGCTTCCTCAAGCAGTTTGAACAAACCAGCAAGATGATGCGTAAAATGCAACAAATGCGTAGAAGATAATGAAAAAAGCACTTTGGACACTCTTAGCGGTCTGCCTAATCGCTTTTGGCATCGGTATGATGCGCTCTAAATGGTACGTCATCGTAGAGGAAATAGCGGTGCTGGAACCCGTTCCGTATATGTCTTGCTTCCAACAATATGCTCCCACCATTGGTTGGGATTGGGAGACATTGGCTGCCGTGGCATGGAACGAGAGCCACTTCAACCCCAAAGCAACCTCCTATGTGGGGGCTTGTGGCGTGATGCAACTAATGCCCACAACGGCTTATCGTTTCGGATTGAACGATACGACTATTTGGAATCCCGAGGATAATATACGTGCCGGAGTAGATTATATCCGTTGCTTGCAGAAGAAATTCTACTTCATTACGGATTCTGCCGAGCAAACTAAATTCGTGTTGGCCTCCTATAATGCCGGTCCTGCGCACATTATGGATGCCCGACGCTTAGCCCGCAAGTATGGCGAGAATCCGTACCGATGGAGCACTATAGAGCACTACTTAGGTTTGTTGTCCCAAGAATCGTTCTACACCGATTCCGTTGTCCTTTATGGTGCTTTCAATTCCACCGAGACTTGCCACTATGTGCATAGCGTGTTACGCACAGCAAGAAAATATAAATTGATATCAGACGAATAAGATGACTATATTAGACGGAAAGAAAATTGCAGCCGAGATTCGTGCCGAATTGAAGGCACAAATAGTTGATTTATTGGCCGCCCATCAACGTGCCCCTAAATTGGGTATCGTCATTGTGGGGCATAACCCGGCTTCTGAAACGTATGTCAATAACAAGATGAAGGCATGTCTGGAAGTGGGCATTGAGGCTGTTCGCATTGCTTTTGAGGATACCATTACCGAAAAAGAACTGCTGGCAGAAGTGGATAAACTGAACCACGATGACTCAATAGATGGGTTCATTGTGCAGTTACCATTGCCTAAGCATATAGATGAACAGACCATCACTTCCGCCATTGATTATCGCAAGGATGTGGATGGATTGACGCCCGAGAATGTAGGTCGTGCTACCAAAGGTTTGCCCTGCATCATTTCGGCAACCCCTCGTGGCATACGTGAATTATTGAGTCGCTATGCTATCCCAACGGATGGCAAACATATCGTGGTGATTGGACGCAGTAATATAGTAGGTAAACCAATGGCGTCGCTACTCATGCAAAAGCACGAACGCGGAAACGCAACGGTCACGTTATGCCATAGCCATACAACGCACTTGAAGGAGGTTTGTTTGTCGGCAGATATCATCATCGTGGCTGTAGGCCATCCCGGACTGCTAACCGCCGATATGGTTAGTCCCGGAGCAACTATTATTGATGTGGGCATAACACGCGTAGAAGATTCCAACGCTCCTAAGGGATATCGTCTCAAAGGTGATGTGGATTTTGATAATGTGGCTCCTAAATGCGACTACATAACGCCTGTTCCCGGCGGAGTAGGACCAATGACTATCGTCAGTCTGCTCCAAAACGCCCTCCAAGCCTACAACTCTAAACGTTAAACTATCAACTCTCAACGCCAAATATGGATATTCTCAATCGAATAGAAGGACTGGAAGCTAAGTTTCACGAAGTTAGCCTAATGATAACAGACCCGGCGGTCATTGCCGACCAAGCGCGGTATGTGCGTCTTAATCGTGATTACAAGGAACTGGAACGCGTGCTGGCTTCAGCCGAGAAATACAAAAAAGCCGTCAAGAGCCTTGAAGAGGCTAAACAACTGCTCTATAACGAGTCGGATCCTGAACTCAAAGAGATGGCTCGCATGGAGATAGATGAGTTAGAACCTCAGATTCCGGCATTAGAGGAGGAAGTTAAACTGATGCTGCTGCCGCGCGATCCTGAAGATGGCAAGAATGTCGTTATGGAGATTCGTGGAGGAACAGGAGGTGATGAAGCGGCTTTGTTCGCCGGAGATTTATTTAGGATGTACACAAAGTACTTCGAACTCAAAGGATTCAAATATACCGTGTCTTCTTGCTCCGAAGGAGCCGTAGGTGGCTATAAGGAAATTATCTTTAACGTCACCGGCGAGAACGTATATGGTACACTCAAATACGAGAGTGGGGTGCATCGCGTTCAGCGTGTACCGGCTACCGAAACACAGGGACGATTACATACATCCGCCGCTACTGTAGCGGTGCTGCCTGAAGCGGAGGAGTTTGAAGTTAATATCAATGAAGGCGAAATACGCTGGGATTACTTCCGTAGCGGAGGTGCCGGAGGACAGAACGTGAATAAAGTGTCATCCGGTGTACGCTTGCGTTATAACTGGAAGAACCCCAATACGGGCGAGGAGCAAGAAATACTGATTGAATGTACCGAAACACGCGACCAGCCTAAGAATAAAGAGAGAGCCCTGTCTCGTCTGCGCACAATGATTTACGATAAGGAACATCAGAAATATATTGACGACATTGCTGCGCGCCGCAAAACAATGGTTTCTACCGGTGACCGAAGTGCCAAGATTCGCACCTATAACTATCCTCAGGGACGAATAACTGACCATCGCATCGGATTAACAATCTACAACCTGGCTGCCTTTATGGACGGCGATATACAAAGCGTAATCGATGCCTTAACCGTAGCCGAAAACGCTGAACGACTAAAAGAAAGTGAATTATGAGAAAAGTACTGGTTATCGTTTTATCTTTAATAACATTGGCTGCTCAAGCCAAGGAGTATGCCTATTATTCTGTACCGAATGATCCGATGAATGGACGTATCTATACGTTAGATAACGGATTGACGGTCTTCTTAAGTCGCAATGCACAAAAACCTGAGATACAAACCTTTATTGCCGTTCGTGCCGGAGCGCAGAACGACCCGCTTGAATCAACAGGATTGGCGCATTATCAGGAGCATATCATGTTTAAGGGTACTACACATTATGGTACAACTGACTATGATGCCGAACAAGTCTATCTTACCCAAATAGATAGTCTGTATGACATCTATGGTCATACCTCTGATGCTGCTGTCCGTAAAGCCATCTACCACCAAATTGATAGTGTGTCGTATCTGAGCAGCCAAGTGGCAATCGCTAATGAGTTTGATAAACTGATGAGCATAATTGGTGCTAAAGGAGTAAATGCCTTTACTTCCACCGATATGACATGTTACCACGAGATTATTCCTGCCGGTGAACTGCGTCGCTGGGCGATGATTGAGTCCGATCGATTCCAAAACCTTGTTATCCGTGGTTTTCACACTGAATTAGAAGCCGTATATGAGGAGTTTAATATGTATTCCACGATGGACCAAGATAAGGTCATGCAGGCGGCTAATAATATCCTTTATCCTCAAGTGCCGTATCGTCAGCACTCGGTGATTGGTACCCAAGAGCACCTGAAGAATCCGTCATTAACCAATATACGCCGTTTTTATCAGACCTACTACCGTCCTAATAACGTGGCGGTATGTTTGAGTGGTGACTTGGATTATGACCATACGATTGCTATCGTAGATGAGTACTTTGGTCAATGGCAGCCTAATAATAACCTGCCTAAGGCCGTCATCCCTGCTCAATCGGCTTTGTCGGCTCCTAAAGATACTGTCGTATATGGTAAAGAGACTCCCGAACTATGGTTGGCATGGTCGATGCCTGCTGTCCAAGATGAAGATAGAAATGCCATTGAAGTGATGTCCCAAGTGCTTCAGAACGGCAAATGCGGATTAATGGACCTGGATATTGATCAAAAGCAATTGCTCCTTGCTTCGGCTACCGGAGTCATGCCGGGCAATGACTATTCCACGTTCTTTGCAATCGGTTATCCTAAGGCCGGTCAGAGTCTGGAACAAACACGTGCTATCCTGCTCGCCGAGGTGGAGAAACTTAAGAAAGGTGATTTTAGTGAAGACTTGCTTCAAGCCATTATTGCTAATTCCCGCCGAGATGAAATGGAGGGTTTAGACGATAATACCAATCGTGTATTTAGTTATGTAAACTCGTTTATTTACGGCATTCCTTATGACCAAGTAGTGCATCAGGTGGATGCGATGGCAAAAATAACCAAGGACGATGTGGTGCGCGTTGCCAATAAGTACTTAGGCAATAACTACGCTGCCATCTATAAGCAGCAAAAAGAGGACGCTAATCCGTCTTCCGTAGATAAACCGGCTATTACGCCTATTGAAATGAACCGCGATAAGTCCTCATCCTTTGTCACTAATCTGGCGCAGATAGAACCGGAAGCGTTGCAACCTCAGTTCTTGGATTTTGATAAGGACCTTAGCCGTACGAATCTGAAAGGTGACCAACAACTGCTTTATAAACAAAATACCGACAATGAGTTGTTCTATCTCACCTTGACGGTGGCTAAAGGCAAAGATGCCGACCCGGTGATTGACTTGGCTACGGACCTGATTGAATACTTAGGCACCCAAACAATGGGCGCAGATGAATACGAAACAGCGTTGTATAGTCTGGCGGCTGAAGTGGATATATACAATACCCACAGCCACACAATCTTCAGTGTGAGCGGTTTGCAGGAGAATTTCGCTAAGACATTGGCTTTATTAGAGGATAAGGTGCTGGATTATCAACCTAATGATGCTATCTTAAAAGAACTTATCAAAGATAATATCAAGGCGCATCATGATGCCAAGAGCAATCAGGGGGCTTGTTTCTCCCAACTGATGACGGCCGGACAGATTGGTCTCAAAGCCAATGCCGCTGCTACGCTTACACCTAAGCAAATGAAGAAAATGTCGGCTGCCGAAGTGATGAACCATGTTAAATCGTTGATTCCGGGTATAGCGACGGTTACGTACTACGGACCGGCTACTCAAGATGAAGTGGCACAAACGCTTAATACGCAATCGCGTATGATTGCAATGGGCAATAAAGACCAACAATATGCCATTACACGCCTGCAACCCGAACTAATCACTCAACCTGAAGTATGGATTGCTCCCTATAAGGCCAATAATATCTATCTCTTTCAGTTTGCTAACTGGGGAGACAAATACTCGCCTAAAGCGGAAGCCATTGCAATGCTCTTTAATGAGTACTTTGATGGCTCAATGGGGTCCATTGTCTTCCAAGAAATGCGTGAGAGTAGGGCATTATGCTATGCATCAGCTGCCGAATACAGCGTCGCCGAATATGCCGGCGAGAATAATGTGTTCTTTACCTATATCATCTCTCAAAACGATAAACTCAAGGACTGCTTGCTGGCTTTTGATTCAATCTGCAATATCATGCCTCTCTCTCAATCAACTTTTGAACAGGCGCAGAACGGATTGATTAAACGTTTGGAAAAGAGACGCTATGTGGGACAAGAGGTCCTTAACGCGTACGTGCGATATATACATAAAGGTTGGAATCATGACTATACCCGTGATATGTATGATACCGTTAAGACGTTAACCTTGGACGATGTTGTTAATTTCCAACAGAACCATGTGGCTAATCGCACCTATCGTTATCTTGTCTTAGGTGACCCCAAGTCATTAGATATGAATTATCTCAAATCCATCGGCACCATTAAACAACTTAAATTAAAAGATATCTTTGTTTACTAATTAGGCATCGTTCTCGTTAATCTTATGTTCTTTGCTCCAGATATATTATCTACCTTGACACTTCCTGAGGAAGAGAGTGCTCATTGCGTGCAAGTGCTGCGCGTTGCGATAGGGGATCAGATTGCCATTACCGATGGACAAGGCACTATCTATCAAGCCGAAGTAACCAATCCTCATAAGAAACATTGTGAGGTGCGTATTATCTCCTCCGAGCAGCCCGAACCGCTCCATCGCGGACATATACATATCGCCATTGCGCCTACCAAGAACATTGATCGATTGGAATGGATGGTGGAGAAATGCACCGAGATAGGTGTAGATGAGATAACTCCGCTCTTATGCCGTTATTCGGAGCGTAAGACGGTGAATGATGACCGATTGCAGCGTATCATGGTGGCTGCGGCTAAACAGTCGCTTAAGGCTACTTTCCCTGTTATTCATACGATGACTCCTATTCGGGATTTCATCGCACAAACAAAGGCGCAGGACTTATTGATCGCTCATTGTGCTGATGGTTATGCCGCTAATCCCAATAAATATGCCTTGCAACAATGTATCACCCCCGGTCATTCGGTAGTTGTGTTAATCGGTCCGGAAGGTGATTTCTCTGAAGAGGAAATCAATATGGCTCTGCAGGCTGGGTATCGTCCCGTATCGCTCGGTAAGGCGCGTTTACGCACAGAAACGGCGGGATTGGTTGCAGGACATACTGCTGTACTATTGAACGAATAAGACTATGGAACAACTCATTCAAATAGATCAAAACTGGTTGGTTGCCATCAATAATTGGCATGCCGTATGGGCGGATCATGTGATGTGGATTATTTCCGCTAAACTCACTTGGTTGCCTCTATATGCTTTACTGGTTGGTTTACTTTTTTGGCGTTTTGGCTGGAAAAAAGCCCTTATCATGCTGTGTTTCTTTGGCGCAGCTGTCGGACTGAGCGACTTCATCTCATCCGGTATCATCAAACACTTAGTCTGTCGGCCTCGTCCTACCCATGAACCGGCTTTGGAAGGTATGCTGCATATCGTGAATGGTTACCATGGAGGCATGTATGGGTTTGTCAGTTCGCATGCTGCTAATACCATGTCCTGTGGTTTACTCTTTTCGCTGATATGGAGGAATTGGAAAGCCACCCTTCCGCTAATGCTGTGGGTGGCTCTAAATTGCTATAGTCGTATGTACTTGGGGGTACATTACCCCGGAGATATCATAGGTGGACTTATTGTTGGGGCATTGATGGCGGTGGTGGCATATTGGGCATTGGAGATGGTCCTAACATGTCATTGTATGGATGTTGAGGACGGCGTGGCTCGGGATTGAGTTGAGCATTCATAAACCGGTTGTACTGCTCCGGAGTTAGGATGGTCTTTAGTTCCTTTGTCGCTTCTTCCATACGTTGCAACTTCTCCAAACGCGTATTACTCTGCTGACACTGATAGGCGTACTTAAGATGCATATTATAAATCTTACGACGCTGAACGGTATCCTGAATATTCAACTCGCGGCAAATCATTTCGGTATGCTTGGCTGCATCCTCTTCTGGAAGGCGTTGAGGCATCTGAGCGCATAAGCACCCAACTAACCCCAAACTACTAACAAGAAACCAAATACGTTTCATAAAAAATATAAATTTATTGTACTAAATAACCTACAAAAATTATGCCATCTCGTGCAGAAACATTCATAGCAAAGCGCCTTTTTTTCGCGCAGGATGATAAGCGTGCTTCTCGGCCTGCTGTTAAGGTGGCATTGTTAGGCATCATAATCGGAGTAATCGTGATGATTATCACGTTCTGCGTCGTGGTGGGATTTAAACGCACTATTGCCTCTAAAATAGCCGGATTTGGTGCACATATACAGGTTACTAATTTTGAGGATAATGATACGTATGAACTCACTCCCATTACCGTGACGGACTCGTTACTGGATGAATTGCACCAATTGCCTTACGTGACATCGGCTAAACCGTTCCTTACCAAGCCGGGAGTTATTAAGACGACGGATGCGGTGCGTGGAATAGTGGTGAAGGGCACTAATTATTGGGATTATTTCCAAAGCAATATCATTCGAGGCACTATTCCGCAAACGACTCAGCAGGTATTAGTCTCTAACGAACTGTCTTCGTGGCTGCACTTGGATGTGGATAGTACGTTCTTTTGCTACTTCGTGGGCGAAAACCTGCGAGTACGAAAATGGACCGTCTCCGGTATCTACCAAACCGGCTTTGCTGAGTTTGATGGCTTGTTCCTGATTGTGCAGGAACCGGTTATTCGTCAACTGAACCATTGGTCTGATTCCTTGGCTTCCGGCATTGAGGTGATGATTGATGATTTGGATCATTTAGAGGTTGCTGCTGAGAATATCTACTTTGCTACCGTCAATAGGATGCAGGCGAATGGAGAAGTGCTTAATACACAAACCATTGAACAACTTAATCCGCAGATTTTCTCGTGGCTGGACTTGCTGGATATGAATGTAATCATCATCATCATTCTGATGTTATGTGTCTCCGGCTTTAATATCGTTTCCGGTTTGATTATACTTATCTTGGATAGTATTCGTCTTATAGGAACACTTAAGGCTTTAGGTGCAGACAATCGTTTTGTGCGCCGCGTCTTTATTACCCAAGCTGTCATGTTGGTGGGGAAGGGTATGCTTTGGGGCAATATCATTGGACTAAGTCTGGCTGCTATCCAGTATTTCACGCATATCATCCCGCTGGAGGCATCTACGTATTATGTCAGTTTTGTGCCTATTGCCTTCCCCTGGATGGCGTTGATATTGCTTAATATAGCTACGTTGCTGATTTCCTTTGTCATCTTATTGGCGCCGTCGGCTATTGTGACGCGTATCTCGCCCGCTAAAGTAATGCACTTTGACTAACAATATGCAATATACAATAATCAATATGCAATAATCAATGGAATTTACTACTAAAGTTGATATCAAGAACAACCCTTGGCAAATCCGACTCGAGGACCATCTCCTGCTTTTAGGTTCATGCTTTTCCGATAATATGGCGGATAAAATGAAGGAGTACTATATGCAGGTGGAGGCCAATCCTTTTGGCACGTTGTATAATCCTATTTCCATTGCTCATCACATGGATTCTCAGGAGGTTCAACAAGCTGATGTCCTTATTATTACGTTTGGTACGTCATGGGTTTATGAATTAGATGGAAAGGTGGTGGATAATTGCCAAAAGCGTCCTGCTAACCTCTTTACGCGTCGTCGATTGACGGTGGATAATATTGTGTCGGCTTGGCGACCTATCCTTGATAAGTATAAGTCCAAACGTTTTATCTTTACTGTTTCGCCTATTCGTCATATCAAGGATGGTTTGCACGAGAACCAGATTTCTAAAGGCATCTTGCTGCAGGCGGTAGATGAGTTGCTGCGTGGTAATGCTGCACGGACGGCTTATTTCCCCAGTTATGAAATCCTGTTGGATGAACTGCGTGACTATCGCTACTATGCCGAAGATATGTTGCATCCGTCTAAGACGGCTGTTAATTACCTTTGGGAACGCTTCAGGAAGATGTTTATTTATTCGCAATCTGTGGCGGATAAGATGCATGCTTTGCATCAGTTATGGTTGGATAAAAACCATGTAATTCTGCATCCCGACACCAAGGAGGCAAAGGATTTCCTTGATCAGGTGGACCGCGAGCAACAACTCTTAGCCAAACAATTCCCTTGGATAAATGGTTAATTGGCTAATTGGTTAATTGATAATTGGATAATTATTATGCAAGTTCTTTACGACGATAATCACATCATTGCTGTCAGCAAGACCTGCAATGAGATTGTACAAGGAGATAAGACGGGTGATGAACCCTTGTCCGAAACCGTTAAGGCCTACATCAAAACCAAGTATAATAAACCCGGTGATGTCTTTTTAGGTGTTACCCATCGTTTAGATCGTCCCACCAGTGGGGTAGTGCTCTTTGCTCGTACCAGCAAGGCGTTGGCACGTTTGAACGATATGTTCAAGTCTCATGAGCAGATTCGTAAGACCTATTGGGCGATTGTGGAGCATGCTCCTAAGGACCCCGAAGGCAGACTTGTTAATTACTTAGTGAGAAACGAAAAACTCAATAAGTCCTTCATCACCTCGTCTAAGTCTGACTCTGCTAAACAGGCCATTTTATCTTATCGCACTTTAGCGCAAGGGGACCGTTATACGTTGTTGGAAATCAATCTGGAGACGGGACGGCATCATCAGATTAGGTGTCAGTTGGCTGCGATAGGCTGTGTTATCAAGGGTGACCTCAAGTATGGTGCTAAGCGCAGCAATCCTGATGGCGGTATTTGTCTGCATGCTCGTAAGGTGGAGTTTGTGCATCCTGTTTCTAAGCAAGATATCTGTATTGTTGCTCCCGTTCCGGACGATAACCTCTGGCACGCCCTCACCGATAATCTGTAAGTTACTCGTCCAACAGACACGTGGTTTTTAGAATTGTAGATAGAACAATCTATCTTTTTTGCATTTTTTTGCTATAAAATTTGGCTATATCAAAAAAAAGTAGTACCTTTGCAGTCGAATTTGATTTTGGAGTGCTTTAAGCACCATCGGGAAGTAGTTCAGTCCGGTAGAATGCCTGGTTTGGGACCAGGTGGTCGCAGGTTCGAATCCTGTCTTCCCGACACACAAAAAACCGTAAATGCATTTGCACTTACGGCTTTTTTATTTTATTGGAGTGCTCTAAGCACCACCTCTAAGCACCTACTTAATCAGGCCATCACGGCGGAGTAGGGCATCAATAGTAGGATCTCCTCCGCGGAAGCGACGGTACAGAACCATCGGCTCCTCCGTATTTCCTCTCTCCAACACATTGGTGCGCCAGCGATCGGCGGTCTCCTTATCAAAAATACTGCCGTTCTTTTGCTGAGCCAATTGGAATTGTGCAAAAGCATCAGCATCCAGCAACTCGCTCCACTTATAACTATAATAACCGGCTGCATATCCTCCGGAGAAGATATGGGTGAAGGCGGTTGCCATCTGAGTGCCTTCTACATTAGGCATCACGCGAACCGGCTCCATGGCCCGGTTAGAGAAGTTAATGACGGCATTTACCGTATCGCCATCAGCCACCTCAAAGGGTGCTGTCAGAGTATGCCATGCCATATCCAGGAAGCCAAACGACAATTGACGAACACAAGCATAAGCTGCATGGAAATTGCTGCTCGCCTTAATCTTATCAATCAACTCCTGCGGCATAGCTTCGCCCGTCTGATAATGTTTAGCAAAGGTATCTAGGAATTCTTTTTCACCTAAGAAATTCTCATTAAACTGAGAAGGCAATTCCACAAAGTCACGAGGTACATTGGTGCCACTAAGAGCAGCATATTGGCATTTAGTCAACATACCATGCAGGGCATGACCAAACTCATGCAGGAACGTCTCTACTTCGTCATACGTCAGCAGGGCAGGCTTGCTGATACTGTCTGTTATAACGGGACGAGTCAGGTTCATAACATTCACGATATGTGGACGATGATCCGTGCCATCAGCATTCAGATACTGCGATTGAAAATCATTCATCCATGCACCGCCACGCTTACCATCACGCGGATGGAAATCACTATAATAAACGGCTAAGAAATTGCCATCAGCATCCAATACATCGTAAGCCGATACCTCCGGATGATAAACAGGGATAGCCTCGTTCTTGACGAACTGAAGACCATATAAACGCTCAGCTAAACCAAACACACCTTGTTTAACTGCTTCTAACTCAAAGTACGGACGAAGGATATCGTTGGAGATGGCATACTTGGCATTCTGTAATTTCTTGCTATAATACGACCAATCCCAAGGCATCAAATCTCCTTCTAAACCAAGCGATTGTGCATAATCTTGCAACTCCTTGACTTCGTCTTTAGCAGGAGCCACATACGCGTCGCGCAACTGACCTAAGAAATTCATCACATTGTCTTGCGTCTCGGCGCAGGTTTTATGCAGCGACTTTTCGGCGTACGTTTGCTTGCCAAATAACTGAGCCAATTGCAGTCGTGCATTTGCAATCTCTACGATAATAGCGGTATTGTCATACTCGCCACCGATGCAGCGGGAGTTATACGCCTTGTTTAATAATTCGCGTAATGCGCGCGAATCGCAGTCTTCCATAACAGGAATATACGTGGTAGGCTTGAGGTCCAGCATGTAACCGGTCTTGCCGTTCTTCTCGGCAACACCTCTCAAAATAGCCTTGGTATCCTCGTTCAAACCTGCCAATTGGCTCTCGTCCGTAATCTCATACGTCCACGCATTGGTGGCCTTCAGCACGTTCTGTCCATACTGAGTGGTCAGGTTGCTTAAACGCATCGTTAGTTCGCGCAGTTGCTCTTTGCCTGCTTCATCCAGGTTGGCTCCGTTCTCGGCAAAACTTTCGTATATATCATCTAAGAGTTTGCGTTGCTCGGCATTCAAATCTAACGATTCACGTTGATCATAAACGGCTTTGATGCGTTGGAAGAGTCCTTCATTGAGCAAGATAGCGGTGGAATACTCGCTGAGCATGGGGGATAACTCAACCTCTAACTCTTGCATCTGATCGTTCGTTTCGGCAGATGCTAAGTTAAAGAAACAAGATGCCACAAAATCCAACATCTTTCCGGCACGATTGTACGCTTCAATCGTGTTCTCAAACGTAGGAGCCTCCGGATTATTTACAATAGCATCAATATCTGCCAAACCACGCTTTATACCTTCCTCAAAGGCAGGCTTATAATGTTTGGTCTTAATTTCATTGAAAGGGAACGTACCATGGGGTGTAGTCCACTTTTCATACTCAAAGAATGGGTTTTGTTTTGCGCAACCCATAAGCGCACTAACGGCTAAGGCCATAATTGCAAGTTTCTTCATTGTTTTTATATTATTATATAATGTTTGACGCGAAATGTGCTGCAAAGTTACAAAAAAAAATGCAAAGTGCCAAAAAAATTTGCATAATTGGAAAAAAAGTAGTACCTTTGTCGCTCAAAATTAAAAATGTTAAATATGGAAAACATCTACTCGTTAGAATTTTTTAACAACTTTTTATTTATTATGGCATTAGTAGGTGCCATCGTTTTCGTTGCATTATTCTTTGTGGACGCCGGTTATGGTAAAATGCGTACCGAGAAGTGGGGTCCCGCAATCAATAATAAAGTAGGCTGGTTTTTGATGGAAGCGCCGGTGTTTGTCGTGATGTGCTATTTATGGGCCATCTCGGAGCATCGTTTCCAATCTCCTTTGTGGGCTTTCTTCCTGATTTTCCAATTCCACTATTTCCAACGCTCCTTTGTGTTCCCCTTCTTATTAAAAGGTAACTCAAAGATGCCGGTGATTATTATGGCGTTAAGCGTGATGTGGAACTTAATCAATGGTTATGTACAAGGTTACTGGTTATTCCATTTAGCTCCGACTTATAGGCCATATTCTGCCGATTGGTTCTCTTCTTGGCAGTTTATAACGGGCGTATGCGTCTTCTTCTTAGGATGGATTATCAATATGCATTCGGATTATGTGATTCGTCACCTGCGTCAACCGGGCGATACGAACCATTATCTGCCTAAGAAGGGTATGTATCGTTTTGTAACCAGCGCCAACTACTTAGGCGAAATTACCGAGTGGTTAGGTTGGGCTATCATGACATGGTCTTGGGCCGGTGCTTTATTCTTCTGGTTCAGTTGCTGCAACCTCGTTCCGCGTGCTAACTCCATTTACTACAAGTACATGGCGGAGTTCCCTGATGAATTTGACCGCAAAAAACTGAAACGAATCATTCCATTTATTTATTGATATGAATAAACTTTTTACCAAGTTTAAACTTGGACCAATCACGCTGCGTAACCGCTTTATCCGTTCTGCAGCGTTTGAAAACATGTGTTCTAATAACACCCCTTCACAAATGCTGGAGGACTATCACGTTAGCGTAGCTAAGGGTGGTGTAGGTATGACCACCGTTGCTTATTGCGCCGTAGATCTGAGTGGTGTTAGTTTTGATGGTCAATTATACGTGCGTGAAGAAGCATTGCCCGGTTTGAAGAAACTGACCGATGCCGTGCATGCTGAAGGTGCTATGGCTAGTATCCAATTAGGTCACTGTGGTAACATGACCCACATCGCTACCTGCCATTGCTTGCCCGTTAGTGCATCAACCGGTTTTAACCTGTATTCGCCTACTATCCATCGCCGCCTCAAAGTGAGTGAGATTCATAACTTAGTTAAGAAGTTTGGTGAGGCAGTGGATTTCTGCCGTGAAGCCGGTTTTGACTGCGTGGAGATTCATGCCGGTCATGCATATCTGATTTCGCAGTTTATCTCGCCTCGCACCAACCATCGTCACGACCAGTATGGTGGCTGCTTTGAGAATCGTGTACGATTCCTGAATGAGGTATTAGACGAGGTGATGGAGCACGCAAAAGCCGATAAGAAAGCCGGTAAACGTGCCTTAGCCGTAATCGTCAAGACCAATATGACCGATGACTGTTGGCGCGGTAGTGATATGACGGAAGGTATCCGCATCGCCAAGGAGATAGCCAAGCATAAAGTGCATGGTATTGTTCTGTCTGCCGGAACCGTTTCCGCTTCCCCGATGACTATTCTCAGTGGTGCTATGCCTATCAAAGCCCTTGCGCACTATATGCCGGGTAAGATGTGGTGGCTCAAAGCTGCTCTGTTATGCGGTGGCGGTAAGGTGATGATTCCTACTCAGAAGTTCCATGAACTCTACCTGATGGATTGGGCTAAGCAATTCCAAAAAGCCTTTGCCGAGGATCCTGAAGTAAAAGATACAACGCTCATCTACGTAGGTGGCGTTCAGTCCGGCGTGAACTGCCAACAAATTATGGACGAAGGATTTGAACTCTTCCAATTGGCTCACGTGCTTATCAAAGACCCTGAGTTCGTACATCACGTAGAGGAAGATATCCAATATCACGCACGTTGCGGTCGTTCTAACTACTGTATCGGACGTATGTACACCCTTGAGATGAAGTGCCACGAATGCGTAGAACGTGATGGTGAAGTGATTCCTAAGTCACTAAAGAAAGAAATTGACCAATTAGAACGTCGTTGGGACGCTAAACACTAAGAGTATGCTATCATTAGTTACAGGTGCAAGTTCGGGTATCGGTTTGCAATACGCAACCCAATTAGCCCGCGATTATCATACAGATTTATTATTGGTTAGCAACCAAGAGAAAGAGTTGCAGGAAGTAGCGGCTCAATTGGCACAAACATACGGCGTTAAAACAATCGCTAAGTATGCCGATTTAAGTAAAACGGATGCTGCTGAAGAGTTATTTGCTTATTGTCAGGATAATAACCTGCAAGTAGATATCCTCATCAACGACGCCGGTGTGTTCTTCTTTAACCCTTATTTAGAAACATCCATGAAGCGGATTGAGTTGATGCTCAATCTACACATGATCTGTGTGGCTAAGATGTGCCGTTTGTTTGGCGAAGCAATGGCTAAACGCGAACTGACGGAGGAAGAGAAGAAAGAAACGGTCTTTGGTCGTCCTCGTAAGAAAGGATATATCCTGAACATGTCCTCCATGTCAGCATGGATGGCTATGCCGGGTATCCAAACCTACAATGCTACCAAAGCCTTTATCTATAACTTCAGTAAGTCCATCTGGTATGAACTTAAACCGCTTGGAGTGAACATCACCGTGATGGCTCCCGGTGCAGTAGATACCGCTTTATTCGGCTTGGCTCCTAACTTACGCAAGTTAGCCGTGGCATTAACGGTAAGTATTCCTCCAGAGAAACTCGTTAAGAAAGCCCTCCGCAAGATGTTCCGCGGAATAAAGGCTTCCACACCGGGCTTCATCAACTGGCTCTGCACACCGCTTTTGAAACATACCCCGGATTGGCTCGTCTTCCTTGCCATCAAGATGGTAGGTAAGTATCAAAAATAATTATTAACAATTAACACATTTTCGATTATGAGAAGAAAATTCCTTCAAATGTCCTTAATGTTAGTTATTGGTTTAGCAATGGTAAGTTGCTCGACGTATAAGTCATACTCTTATACGTCCCGTTCGGCTTCTATTCGCCAATTAACTATGTCCAGTCAGGCACCAAACGCGGAGGTGCAGGTTGATTTCACTAAGAAAGTGACCGCTACATCTCAAGCTTATGCCTCGAAGTACGATGCTATAGAGGATGCACTTTATCAGTGTATCACTAAGTATGGCGTTGATGTTGTTGTAGATCCTATCTACAAGTTTGAATTTAATGACACGTATGTCGTTACTGTTACTGGTTTTGCCGGAACATTCAAAACTGCGGAAGACGGAATTGATGTTGAGTCGATGAAGAACGTCTCTATGGATGATGTTGTGAAGTTCAAGATGTTAACAGATCCGTCGTTTGCTAAGTATTATTATGAGGCACAAAAACCAGTTAGTGGTAATGTAACCAATTATTATCTAAAGGATGCACAGGTTCAGCCTGTTAAAACAAAGGCTTCTGCAGCAACTTCTGCTCCTGCTCTTGCTCCGTTG
>JAGHTR010000112.1 GCA_018065205.1 Candidatus Colicola caccequi | reverse complement strand
CTATGGTTAATGCTAACGTTCGCAAGGCTATGGTTAATGGTCGTCTGATCATCGTTAAGGGTGAGAAGGCATTTGACCTGCAAGGCCGTATCGTAAAATAAAAGAGTTTAGAAGTGTCTCCGGACACTCCGATACAACTAAAAAGGGCTGCTCGCAAGAGTGGCCCTTTCTTTTGGGTGGGCTCGCAAGAGTGGCCCTTCCTTTGTCGTTTTTGTACCGGATGCACACGTCTTGTATGACTGTCGGGTGACTGCCGACTGACATGCGGACGACTGCCGTGCCACCTTCGGTCTGCCTTCGGGCGACCTTCGGGTGACCTTCGGGCGACCTTCGGGAAAAATAGCCAATTTTATACTTTTATTTGCGTGTCTCAAAAAAAAAGTGTACTTTTGCAGTTGCAAAAGGAAAAATAATATGATGAAGAAAGTGTTTTTAGTTCTGATTGGCGTTGTGATGGCGTTGCCGAGTTGGGCAGCATATACGTTGACCGCCAGCAAAGTAGAGGTAACGAATGTGACGGTAGATAAGCCGAATTATTATTTGGATATAACTGCCTCCACGTCTCAGGCTACGTACCACGTATGTTTGGATGTATGGCCTAAGACGAGTTCGATTATTGGCACTTTTAGTGCAGCAGATGGAACTATATCTCGTGGGTTTAGTTCGCTCCGCAAGGGCAGTAATACCTATTACTATATGTATGACGATTGTCCGTTGGAGTTGGAGATTGAACGCATCAATGATGATAGTTGTCAATTGAGTGCCCATTTTAAGGCTTCTCGTGGCGAAGATGAGACACGATATGAATATGTTGTGCCGACTTTTAAGTTTGCGTATCAATCTCAGAAGCCTGACCCGGTAGATGACGATCCGTATCGTTTTGAACCCAAGCAGGCCATTGAGCATACGTTTGAGGGGCAGATTGTGAGTGTGCGCGATAATCGCACGAAGACCGGATGGATTAATATCAATTTAGTGGATTCCGCAGAGCAACGCCTTGATTGGGTAGAACTGGATTTGGTAGTGGATTCATTTGCTATGCCTCAAGGTAACTTTACTTTCTCTGCCGATAGCGCAGCCGGCACGATGATTGCTTCGCCCGGCTATCATAACCGCACCGACCTGCCGTCATA
>JAGHTR010000197.1 GCA_018065205.1 Candidatus Colicola caccequi | reverse complement strand
AAGAACATCCGCGAAGCGGACCTGACGTTCTCTGACAAAATCAACTGCTTTGTCGGACTAAATGGTCAAGGTAAAACCAATATCTTGGATGCTATCTACTTACTTAGTTTTACTAAGTCGGCGTTTAACGTCATGGATAGTCAAAATATCTGTCATGACGCAGACATGGCACTTGTACAAGGTAAATATGGAGACATGGTCGTTAGTTGCGGACTCAAACGTGGGGCAAAAAAACAGTTCCGTTTAGACAAAACCGACTATAAACGTTTTATTGACCATATCGGGCTCATTCCTTTAGTTATGGTTAGCCCTGAAGATAGTCAACTCATTGCCGAAGGCAGCGATGAACGGCGACGTTTTATGGATGTAGTCATCTGCCAACAGGACAAAAAATACTTAGAGCACCTCACTACCTACAATGCCTTACTCAAACAACGTAACGCATTGCTTAAACAACTCGGCGAAAAAGAAGGAATAGATAATGCTTCCGCTTCCTTATTAGAAGTGCTTGAATTACAAATGACCCCTCTGGCTGAGTATATCTTCGCCCAACGGACCTCCTTTATTGAAGCCTTTACGCCCATCTTCCAAGATGTTTATAATCGTATTTCCGGTGGAAACGAAGTGGTCTCACTCCGATATATATCCCAATTACAAGACCGCAGCCTCACCGAGGCATACGTGCGTACCCGTCAGCGCGACCTTATTCTCGGCTGGACGTCACAAGGTATCCATAAGGACGAATTAGAAATGTTATTAGGCGAATACCCACTCAAGCGCGTAGGTAGTCAAGGGCAGCAAAAAACTTATCTCCTTGCTATGAAACTCGCCCAAACACTCTACCTCAGCCGTACGCCAAACGCCCGGCATGACACCCCTATCCTCCTTCTGGACGATATCTTTGATAAGTTAGATTCGGAACGAGTACAACGTATCGTTGAACTCGTGCAGTCTGACCAATTCGGGCAAATCTTCATCACCGATACTGACCGTCAGCACCTCACAAAAATACTTGGTCATACCGATGTGCAAATCTTCCATGTTGAGAAAGGAGTTATCCAATGAAAAAAACTCTTTTAGCCATATTATTTTCACTCTCACTTTCACTCTCAACAATCACTGCCCAGATACCCTTCCGCGGTGCGTGGATAGCCACTGTGGCTAATATTGATTGGCCATCTGCCAATGCCGTCGGCAACGACTCCTTGCAGCAAGCAGAGATGACCTTCATACTCGATTCCCTTCAGTCGCTCGGCATCAATGCCATCATCTTCCAAGTACGCCCTACGGCGGACGCCCTCTATGAATCGGAATTGGAGCCTTGGTCACATTGGTTAACCGGCAAACAGGGACGCAAAGCAGGGTATGACCCTCTCGAATGGATGGTGCAAGAATGTCATTCTCGCGGAATGGAGTTACATGCTTGGCTCAACCCCTATCGCATCAACATCGCCTCTATGAAGGTGGATTCACTATCCTATAATCACCCCTTCTACCAGCACCCCGAATGGTTCTGGAATTACGGCAAGCAATGGTACTTTAACCCTGCCCTGCCTGATACACGAGAATGGATTTGTATGGTGGTGTACGATGTCGTATGTCGGTACAACATCGATGCCATTCACATGGACGACTATTTCTATCCATACCCGATTGCTAAGTGCGAGTTGCCCGACGCAGCCGATTTCGCTCGTGACCCTCGTGGTTTCACCGATATACGCGATTGGCGACGGGACAATGTCAACCTCACCATACAGGCTATCTCACAAACCATCCGTGATGCCAACCCTAATGTGCAATTCGGCATATCGCCATTTGGCGTATATAAGGAAGGCTCCGGACTCACTAATTACTACGACCTCTATGCCGATATCCTGCTATGGATACAGAATGGATGGATTGACTATGTTGTGCCACAATTATATTGGAATATAGGTAACAAACGCGCCGACTACGAGCAACTCGCCCATTGGTGGGCCAACGCCGTAGATAGTTGCAATCAGCAATCAGCGAGCGAAGCAAGCGGTCCTTACTCCATCAGCGAGCAAAGCAAGCGGTCCTTACTCCATCATTGCCAACTATACATCGGCATGGCTCCTTATCGCTTAGGTGGGACTAAAGAGATTAGTGCTTGGCGCGAAGGCAATGAGATTGCCCGTCAGATGCGACTCAATCGCACCATACCCGGCATTGATGGCGAATGCTTCTACTCCACCC
>JAGHTR010000025.1 GCA_018065205.1 Candidatus Colicola caccequi | reverse complement strand
ATTTCCGGACTCAACTACGGCCATGATGAGTACCTCAAAGGCTACTTCCAATCCGTGCTCGATAAACATGGAATCACCCAAGCACAATTCGACTCGTCCCTTGTATGGTATACTTCTAATCCCGTTATCTTTGAGAAAATATACCCTAAAGTGGTGGAACGACTCGAAAAACAAGCCGAGGATGCTAAAAATGCTGAACAAGCCGCAAAAGAGGCCGAACAAGCAGCAAAAATGCAAAAAGAATAAAAAAATGCAAAAAAAATTTGCGTATATGCAAAATATTTTGTACTTTTGCACGCTTTTTCGGATTAACGAAGAAAAACAAACAACTATATACTAACAATCGCCAAGTTGGGCAGTGGGTTACTTCTCGTGCATGATGCACCGTAAATAGTTAACCGTAAATGATGTCTGTCGACTTGGTCATAATTAACAAAACAAATGGATACATTATCTTTTAAGACTGTATCAGCCAACAAGCAAACTGTCCAAAAAGGATGGGTTGTTGTTGATGCTGAGGGCCAGATTCTTGGCCGTATGTGCACGAAGGTAGCTAAGTTGCTTCGTGGCAAGTACAAACCCAGTTTCACTCCTAATGTAGATTGTGGTGACAACGTAATCATCATCAATGCTGCTAAAGTGCAAATGACTGGTAACAAATGGAACGACCGCGTGTATGTTCGTTACACCGGCTTCCCTGGTGGACAACGCGAAATGAGTCCTGCTACTCTGCTTGAAAAGGGCGCAGATCGTCTCATTAAGAAAGTGGTTAAGGGTATGCTTCCCAAAAATCGTCTGGGCGCTCAACTCATCAATAACCTCTTCGTATTCGCTGATGCTGAGCATAACATGCAAGCTCAAAAGCCTGTTCAAATCGATATTAATAATCTTAAATAATCATTCAGTATGGAAACAATCAATGCAATCGGTCGTCGTAAAGCAGCTGTAGCTCGCGTTTACGTTCAAGAAGGTAAGGGCCAAATCGTCATTAATAATCGCCCTCTGGATGTTTATTTCCCAAGCTCCATCCTTCAATTCATCGTTAAACAACCTCTGGCTAAATTAGCCGTTGAAGAGAAGTATGATATCAAGGTTAACCTCGACGGTGGTGGATATAAAGGCCAAGCAGAAGCTCTGCGCCTCGCTATCGCTCGCGCTCTCGTTAAAATCAATCCTGAGGACAAAACTGCCCTCAAGGCTGAAGGCTTCATGACACGCGACGCTCGTGAAGTTGAACGTAAGAAACCCGGTCAACCTAAGGCTCGTAAACACTTCCAATTCAGTAAACGTTAATGCGTCGGAGCAAACCTCGGCGAAGACTGAGCGTTTCGCGCTCATTAAAACCTCGGTTGCTCCTCCTTTCCGAAAAACCTCTTGCGAGTTTTTTCGGCTGCAAAAGATAAGTTAACAAACTGAATCCCTATATTAGGGCAAAGGAATAATTATTTATAGTATTTATAGAATAATTCAAATTCAATCAAATGAGAACAAACTTTGATCAATTGCTCGAGGCTGGTTGCCACTTTGGTCACCTCAAGCGCAAATGGAATCCCGCAATGGCTCCTTATATCTACACGGAGCGCAATGGTATCCACATTATCGACCTCAACAAAACTGCTGTCAAAATCGACGAGGCTGCTGAGGCTCTCAAAAACATTGTAAAATCCGGCCGTAAAGTGCTCTTCGTTTCTACTAAGAAACAGGGACAAGAGGTCGTTGCCGCTATGGCTAAAGAGGTTGGTATGCCTTACATCACCGAGCGCTGGGCTGGTGGTATGCTCACTAACTTCCCAACCATCCGTAAGGCTGTCAAGAAAATGTCCAATATCGACAAAATGATGACAGATGGCACCTTCGACAATATCTCCAAACGTGAGAAACTGCAAATCACTCGTCAACGCGAGAAACTTGAGAAAAACCTCGGCTCTATCGCTGACCTGACTCGCCTGCCTTCCGCTATCTTCGTAGTGGACGTTATGAAGGAACATATCGCAGTCGCTGAAGCTAACCGTCTCGGTATTCCTGTTTTCGGTATCGTAGATACTAACTCCAACCCCGCTCCTATCGACTTCGTCATCCCCGCTAACGACGATGCTACCAAGTCTATCGAAGTTATCCTCGCTGCCGTTTGCGAAGCTATCAAGGAAGGTCTTGAGGAACGCAAGGTAGAGAAAGCTGATGAAGAGGCTGCCGGTGCACAAACCGAAGGCGAAGAGACTAAGGAAGAAGCTGCTCCCGCTCCAAAAGAGCGCCGCGCTCGCGTTCGCAAAGCCGCTAACGCTGAACCCGAAAAAGTAGCTTCCGTAGAGGCTCCCGCTGCTGAAGAAACTAAAGCAGAATAATCATCAATAATCAATCATCAATAATCAATAAGAATATGGCTGTTACACTAGCTGATATTAAAAAACTGCGCGATATGACTGGCGCAGGTATGATGGACGTTAAAAAAGCACTTGAAGAGGCTAATGGTGACTTCGACCAAGCTAAGGACCTGCTCCGTAAACGTGGTCAGGCTATCGCTGCTAAACGTAGCGACCGCGAGGCTTCCGAAGGTTGCGTGCTCGCTAAAGCCGAAAACGGATTCGCTTGCATCGTAGCTGTTAAGTGCGAAACGGACTTCGTCGCTAAAAATGCTGACTTCGTCGCTATGGTCAAGAAAATCCTTGACGTAGCTATGGAAAATAAACCCAAATCTCTGGACGAACTCAAAGCCCTCTCTCTCAACGGACAAACAATGGCTGACCTCGTTACCGAGCGCAGTGGTGTCACCGGCGAGAAAATGGAACTCAGCGACTACGCTTACCTCGAGGCTGAAACCGTAGATGCTTATAACCACCTCGGCAATAAACTCAGCTCTATCGTTGCCGCTTCTGCTAACGCTGACCACGATACCGTACACGGCGTGAACATGCAAGTCGCTTCTATGGCACCCGTCGCTCTCGACGCTGACCATGTAGCTCAAGAGATTAAGGACCGCGAACTCGCTATCGCTGTCGACAAAACAAAACAGGACGAGATAACCAAGGCTATCGAATTTGAACTCCGTAAAGCCGGTATCAACCCTGCACACGCTGATAGTGATGACCACATCGCTTCCAATACCGCTAAGGGTTGGATGACCGAGGAACAAGCACAAATAGCTCGCGACATCCGCGCTAACGTTCCTGCTCAAGCCGAAGCTAATCTCAATATGAAGAAAATTGAGATGATCGCTCAAGGCCGTCTGCAAAAGTTCCTCAAAGAGTCCACTCTCGTTGAGCAACAATACATCCTCTCCGAAAGCAAAGAACTCGTGAAGGACGTCCTCAAAAAAGCTAACGTTAATATCGTTGACTTCAAACGTATTACCCTTAACCAAGAGTAATCCGTACCTACATAAAAGAGCCTGCCCCTCGGGGTGGGCTCTTAATTACACAATCCGTCCAGGGAAATAGGTGCAAGTCCTATACAGACCCGCTGCTGTGATTCGCAATCGCGTTTTCTCTCTCTTATAGTCACTGGTGTAAACTGGGAAGGCTGAAAACAAGAGCGATAAGTCAGAAGACCTACTGATTGTTAGGCTAAGGCCTTTGTCAATGTGCTCTCGAGGAATAGAGCGTAGGCATGAAAAAACTGACTATTTCCATATTATTATCGCTTATGGCGTCCCTGTCTGTCTTGGCTAACGAGATAGATATAGACAGCATATACCTGGATGAAGTCACTGTCATGGCATCATCACGACCTAAACAGGTCATCCTGCCACAACGACTGTCAGGATCCGAACTGCACACCCTTTCTGCACTCAATGTCGCCGATGCCCTGAGATACTTCAGCGGTGTACAACTCAAAGACTATGGTGGAGTAGGTGGCATCAAAACAATCGACATACGATCCATGGGCAGCCAACACGTAGGCGTTTACTACAACGGCATACAAATCGGAAATGCACAAAACGGCGTCGTCGACCTCGGTAAGTTCGCTATGGATGAACTCGAGGCTATCGAACTGTACCATGGACAAAAATCCGATATCTTCCAATCCGCTCGAGAAATGGGCAACGCCGGATCCATCTACCTACAATCACGTAAACCTTACTTCGCACAAGGCGAACGCATACATACCCGCGCATCTATGCGAACAGGATCCTTCGGACTCGCTAACCCTTCCGTCAGCCTCGACATCAACCTCTCCCCCTCTATACTCACCTCTCAACACTCAACACTCAACACTCAACATTCATTGTTCCTGACAATGTCCGCCTCCTACCTCCGTTCCGATGGTCAGTACCCCTTCCGCTATCGTCGTCTCACTCCTTCCGGATCCGTCGCTTACGATACCACCGCCTACCGACATAACAGCGATATACAAGCCGTCCGAGCCGAAATAGGCCTTCATCACTACTACTCCGCCAGCGGTTACTGGAGACTCCAAGGATATACCTACTGGAGCGAACGTGGCGTCCCGGGGGCTATCGTCAATAACGTATGGAGCAACGGCGAAAGACTCGAGGACCGCAACTCATTCGCACAATTCCAATGGCAAGATAACTTCTTCCATCGATACCATATACGCCTCTTGGCTAAATACGCTAACGACTACACCCACTACCGCAACCTCGATACTCGTACACTCCCCACTAACAACACCTACCTCCAGCAGGAAGTGTATGCTTCCCTTATTCAACAAGTCAATATACTCCCGTCGTGGGACATTAGCGTCGCCTATGACCTCCAATACAACGACCTCACTCGACAACAAGGTATCAGCGGTTTGCGGTCCTCCCCTAAAGAACACTACAACCGATGGAGCCACTTCTGCAGCATCGCCACTGCCTTTAATGTGCAATCATACCTGCGCGTACAAGCATCTGCTTTATTAACCCATATCAATAGCAACACTAAACTTACACCGGCCGTCTTCGTCAGCCTCTCTCCTCTCGCCTCCCTCTCGTCTCCTTACGCTAAAGCATTGACTATCAACGCGTTCTATAAACATAGTTACCGCTATCCTACCTTCAATGACCTCTATTACACCGATGTTGGAAATGCTGCTCTCCGACCCGAACTCGCACGACAAGCATCCGTCGGACTCCGATACGACATACCCCTGTCCTCGTCCTCGTCCTCGTCAACGTCAACGTCAGCGTCCTCGTCCTCGTCATTTTTAATGACGCTTGACTACTACCATAATCGCGTCACCGACAAGATCATCGCCTTCCCTAAGGGACAACAGTTCCGATGGGCAATGCTCAACCTCGGCGAAGTGCTTATCAACGGCATCGACGCTTCCGTCGGAGCCACCATCCGACTGCCTCTCCGATTCTCTCTCACTCCTCGCGTCCAATACACCTACCAACAGGCCATCGATGTCACCTCTCCCAATGACTCCTATTACCGACACCAAATACCCTACATACCCCATCATAGCGTGTCGGCGGTCTCCGGACTATCCTACCAATCACGGCGCGCAGATTCCTATGGACTCAATTACTCCTTTATCTACGTGGGGGAACGATACTCGCAACAAGAAAATATTCCCGCTAATTACGTCCCGGCATGGACTTCCCATGACCTCACAATCTACGGCGAATGGAACATACAAACAATCCGATTACATGCTCAACTCGAAATAAATAACCTCGCTGGCACCGACTACGAAGTGATCATGAACTATCCCATGCCACAAACGTCCTTCCGTGCTACACTATCCATAATCTATTAATTCATTATTCATTATTCATTATTCATTATGAAAAAAAATCATTTCTTTCTCATTCCTCTCTTTCTCGTTTCTTGTCACGAGTTACCTGTTTCTGTTCCAAGTAATCAACAACAAACCGCAGGAGACCCCGGCAGCACCTATGCTACCATGTATGTCCTCAATGAAGGCAACTGGGGTGCTAATAAAGCATCCATCGATATGCTGGACCTCAACTCCGGCATCTACACCACTAACCTCTATCCGGAACGTAACCCTAACGTAGTCAAGGAATTAGGAGACTGTGGCTCCGACATCGCTGCCTATGGCGGACGAATCTATGCTGTCATCAATAACTCACATAAAGTGGAAGTCCTGACTCCCTCCATCCATCGTATCGCACAAGTCGATATACCTACACCTCGATACATTGCCTTCCACGATAACATAGCCTACATCACCAGTTACGTCTCGCGTACTAATACACCTAATATCGGAGCTATCTACGCCGTGGATACCGCTTCTCTCTGCGTCATAGACACAGCCTTCGTCGGACCACAACCCGATGAACTGATTGTGCGCGATAGCGTCATCTATTGCACCTGCTCCGGAGGATATAACTACCCCAACTACGACAGCACTATCTCCGTCGTCAATCGCACTACTATGCACGAAGTACGCAAAATCATCGTCGGCATCAATCCTATCCGCATCCGCCAGGACCAACAGGGTAGGTTATGGGTTCTGTGCTCAGGCAACTATGCCGACGTTTCCCCTTCTATCGTCGTACTCGAAAACGAACAAATCATACATCGCTTTGACGTCAATGCCTCCAATATGGCCATCTGCGGAGATACACTCTACTATGTAGGCACCTATCCCAATACGTACGGACGTATACGCATCAGCTCCCTCGAACTCATACCGGACTGCTGGATCACCGATGGATCCGATAAGGATATCCAAACACCTTACGGACTGCTCGTTAACCCATCTACACGCACTATCTACATCACCGATGCCGTCAATTATACCAGCAGCGGACGACTATATGGCTATAACCAACAAGGACAACGTATCCTTTCCGCCACAACCGGCGATGTCCCCGCACACCTCACCCTCTATTAGTTTGCGTTTACGTTTGCGTTTACGTTAAAAAATAGCAAGTTTTTGCCTAAAAAATGCAAAAAAATTTGCGTATATAAAAAAAAAGCAGTACTTTTGCAGCGCAAAATCGGTTATAGTCTCTGACGATCAGCATAGTTGCGGACTTTAACGCCCGAACGAACAGTAGTGTATACTATAACCCGCGTAACCATTTAAATCTTATTAACAATGGATTTGATGAAGATTGCCGAAGAGGCATTTGCCGGTGAGAAAAAAGAGTTCCCGGCTTTCCAAGCTGGTGACCAAATCACTATCGCTTATCGTATTAAAGAAGGTAACAAGGAACGTATCCAAGAATTCCGTGGCGACGTTATCGCTATCCACGGTGATGGAAACAAAAAACGTTTCACTGTTCGCAAAATGAGCGGCAACGTCGGTGTTGAACGTATCTTCCCGATGGATAGCCCCTTCATTGAGAACATTACCATCAACAAGTACGGTAAAGTACGTCGCGCTAAGTTGTACTACCTGCGTGACCTAACCGGTAAAAAGGCTCGTATCCAGGAACGTCGCGTTAAATAACCGACACACCTACAAGCCGAAGAAAAAGCCCGCCTACGCGGACTTTTTTTTATGCCTTCTTCGCTTTCTGCGGGCACTATTAGTTTGCGTTTACGTTTACGTTTGCGTTAAAAAATGGCAATCTCTACCCGAAATTGCCATTTTTATTTGCATATATGCAAATTATTTTGTAACTTCGGCAAACTGCCTGCTGCTGTGCAGCATTCCCCCGAATGGTGGTTCGCATCCTTATTAAAATGCGCAAGAATTTGCTTTTTTAGGCAGGATGTTCCATCCTTCCATCTAATGTCTAAAACTACGATTATGAGCAAACTCCTATCGTCATTTTATCCATTTTATGGATAGAAGTTATCTATTTAGCCTAAAAAATGCAAATTTATTTGCGTATTCCAAATATTTGTCGTATATTTGCACCTTGTTATATGACGAACTTCTTTCAGACATATGCCGCACGGTCGCTCTTCGAGCGCTCTATCTATATCGAACTCGACCCCTCCTGCTCCTGTTTGGCCGAAATACAAGGGTGTGGACCTACTAAACGCGCTATCATACAGGGCGGCTTCCGCATCGAACCTCAATCTACAATTTGCAATAATCAATCTACAACGTCTTCATCGGAGTGCCCGGAGGCACCAACGCTAAACTCAACGCTCGCGCTTATGCGCAACATGCGCATTCAAGCCCGCCGCCACGGATGTATTTACGCCGAAATGCGCTGCTTCGATGACTACTCTCCATTCCATTCCTCCCTCGTCCAAGCCGGATGGACCTATATACCGCATTACGACGTCATCATCTATCCCGATCGAGAAGTGCCGGAAACAAAGATGCGACAGATAAACGTGGCGCAGCAGCAGGGACAGACGTGGCGCGAAGCAAACTCCGAAGATGACGTACGCGATTTCTACCACTGCCTGAGTACACTATACCGCACTAAAGTGCATCGACCTCTTCCCCCTCTCCGATTCTTCATCCGGGCTTGGCGCAACGGAATAACACTCTTGGTCGTCACCCAAAATACCCCGCAACCGCACATCGTCGGAGGCGTTCTCATGCCCATCCTCAACTCCATCGCTTACGAGTGGTATATTTGTGGACAAGTCATGAGCACTTGGGCTATGATCTCCTATTGCCGCAATAACCATATAACCCTCATCGATATGATGGGGGCAGGCGAACCTAACGTACCATATGGCGTCAGGGACTTCAAACTGCAAATGGGGGGAGAACTCAAAGAGTGGGGCAGATACATAACTATCCTTCATCCGCTTATCTATCGACTCGGTAAATGGTGGATTAATCGTCATCGCTAATCATGCAGTTACTTACAGATGCTTTACATAGAATAGCCTACGCTACCGACGCATCAGCCTATCGCGAGATGCCACTCGCTGTGGCGTATCCTAAGGACGAAGAGGACCTGAGATGGCTGCTCGACGAGGCACGTAAACGACATACGCATCTCATCCCTCGAGCCGGAGGTACTAGCATAGCCGGACAAGTCGTCGGCAATGGCATCGTCGTTGATGTCAGCCGCTACATGAACGCTATCCTCGAGGTCAACCCCGACCAACGATGGGTGCGTGTGCAGCCCGGAGTCGTTCGAGATGAACTAAACCTCGCTCTCCGTCCCTACGGACTATTCTTTAGCCCAGAAACAAGCACCTCCAACCGATGCTGCATAGGCGGAATGGTCGGAAATAACTCCTGCGGCACACATAGCCTTATCTATGGCAGCACTCGACACCACGTCATCGGACTGCGTATCATGCTCGCCGATGGATCTATTCATGGCGTAGGACAACTGGCGGCTCCCGATGAACAACCATCCGAACTCTACCAGGCTATCCTTAACCAACTCCAAACATGGCAAGCCGACCCCTCTGTCGTCGCTCTGCTCCGGGAGCACTTCCCCGATACTTCCCTCCAACGACGCAGCTGCGGATATGCCCTCGATGAAGCCCTAAACGCTCAATCTGCAATATACAATAATCAATCATCAATAAGCAATAAGTTGGGTCTCAACTTATGCTCCCTCATCACCGGCAGCGAAGGAACTCTCTGTCTCGTCACCGAGATCATGCTCAGCCTTGACCCCATCCCTCCTGCTCATAAAATAGCCGTCTGCCGGTTCCTCAACCATATTGACGAGGCTTGGCAGGCTAACCTCGAGGCGCTGCAACAACACCCCGTGGCTGTCGAACTCATCGACGGCAAGATACTTCAACTCGCTAAGGATAACCCCGCCGCTGCGCAACACATGCAGGTGCTCGGACTTGACCCTAACCACCTCCCCGCCGCTATCCTCGTCTCCGAGTTCTGGACAGACGAACCTCTCAACACTCAACACTCAACACTCAACACGGAGCATCGTATGCTCATGGATTCAAAAGTCGACGCCATCTGGGCTCTCCGCAAGGCAGGACTCGGCGTGCTAACCGGCATGGACGGGGATGCTAAACCCGTCGGCGTAATCGAAGATACAGCCGTCGCTCCTGAACGACTCGCTGCATACATAGCCGACTTCCGTGCTATGCTCGACCAACTCAACCTCGACTGCGTCTATTATGGACATATATCTACCGGAGAACTCCATCTGCGACCTATTCTGAACCTCAAAGACCCGCAGGACCGCATTAAGTTCAGACAGGTCGCTCAGGCTACTGCTGAACTCGTCAAAAAACATCATGGCAGTCTCAGTGGCGAACATGGCGATGGACGGTTACGCGGTGAGTTCATTCCACTCGTCTATGGACCGGACGTCTATGACCTCTTCTGCCAACTCAAACGCATCTGGGACCCTGACTCGCTCCTTAATATGGGCAAGATAGTCAACACCCCTCCCATGGATGCCTCCCTCCGCTACGATTCCATTATATACCCCCGAAGAGGTGGTAACACCGTGGAGAAATGTACAGTGCACATTTCGAAGAGAATGGAGAGGAGAAACTCAAGTCGTCCGTTGATTAAGCAGAGCGGCAATCAACCTTACGAACTTGCAGTTTCGACGATTGAGCGAGTCGAACGTTGCAACGGCTCCGCCGACTGCCGCAAGTCCATCGCTATGGGCGGACTCATGTGCCCGACCTACAAGATGAGCAGGGACGAAATACTCTCTACTCGTGCTCGCGCTAATATACTCCGAGAAAAACTCACACGGGACCCACATGGCATCACTTCCGCTGAAGTGCAGGCCGTACTCGATTCATGTTTGGCATGCAAGGGGTGCAAGAGCGACTGCCCCAGCAATGTGGACATGACTGCCCTTCGTAGTGAGTTACTCCAAATCCAACACCAAATCAAGGGCACTCCCTTCCGCTCGTGGATGGTCGCTCGCATGGCGGCTATCGAACGTATCGGATCACTCGTTCCATCTATCTACAACTGGTGCGCTACCAATCCTTTCATATCATCTATCATCAAACGCATCGTTCGATTCTCCCCACATCGTCATATCCCCACCATCGCCCGCCACTCCATGCGGAAACAAATAAATCATCAATCATCAATAATCAATAATCAATATACAATCTGCAATAACAAATCACAAATCGTCTACCTCTTTGCGGACGAATTCACCTCCCTTCATGAACCTGAACTCGGCCTCCACTTTGCCCAACTGCTCACTGCCCTCGGCTATCAGGTTATCGTGCCTAAGCATGTCGAGTCGGGTAGGGCTGCTATCTCTAAGGGATGTCTCACTCTCGCAACTAAGTATGCCAAACGCAATATCGACCTGCTAGCACCTATCATCACTCCCGATACACCGCTCATCGGCATCGAACCCTCGTGTATTCTTTCCTTTAGGGACGAGTACCCGCGCTTGGTCGATGACCCTCGCGCTCAGTCGTTAGCACGCAACTGTTTCTTGTACGATGAGTGGCTCATGCGAGAAGTGCAACACGGACGTATATCTTCCGATAACTTCAACCAGATCCAACAGACTATCTATCTCCATGGACATTGCCATCAAAAAGCCTTGGTCGGCATCCAACCTACTGCCGATTGTCTGCGCCTCACCGGAGCCGATGTACATATCATCCCTTCTTCATGCTGCGGTATGGCAGGGTCCTTTGGGTATGAACAGGAGCATTACGACACCAGTATGGCGATTGGCGAATCAGTCCTCTTCCCTGCTGTACGGACTGCCAAGGGTATCGTATGCGCTCCCGGAACCAGCTGCCGACAACAGATACTGGATGGCACCGGCGTACACGCCTTACATCCTATCGAGGTCTTATATCAGTTAGTAAAAAAACATTAATCATTTCATATATGGAAATCTCACAACGTGCTCAAAACATGCCGCAGTCGCCTATCCGTAAACTGGCTAAGTATGCGGACGCTGCTAAACTCAGTGGCACTAAGGTCTATCACCTCAATATAGGTCAGCCCGATATAGCTACTCCTAAGTGCGCCCTGCAGGCTGTCCAGCATTTCACTCCCGAAGTGCTCGACTACTCGCCCTCACAGGGACTCAAATCACTACGCACTAAGATGGTCAGTTACTATGCTAAGTATGGTATTGACCTTAGTCCGGATGAGATTATCATCACTTCCGGCGGATCCGAAGCTATCATGTTCGCCTACATGGCGTGCCTTAATCCCGGAGATGAGATTATCGTTACTGACCCCAGCTATGCTAACTATATGGCGTTTGCTATCAGCTGCGGAGCTATCGTCAAGAGCGTCAAGACACATATCGAGGATGGTTTCAAATTACCTCCTGTCGAGGAGTTCGAAAAGCAGATAACCGATAAGACTCGGGCTATTCTTATCTGTAACCCCAATAACCCTACCGGCTATCTCTATACTAAGCAGGAGATGAGGCAGATACGTGACCTCGTTCATAAGTACAACCTCTATCTCTTCTCCGATGAGGTCTATCGGGAGTTTATCTACACCAAACGACCATATATATCCGCTTGCCATCTGGAGGGTATCGAGGAGAATGTCATCCTTGTGGACTCGGTCTCTAAACGCTATTCCGAGTGTGGCATACGTATCGGAGCACTGATTACTAAGAATAAACAGGTGCGGCAGGCGGTTATGAAGTTCTGCCAGGCTCGACTCTCGCCTCCGCTCTTCGGACAGGTCATCGCCGAAGCCAGTCTCAGTACGCCTGAGGAGTATATGGAGGAGGTCTATGATGAGTATGTGTCTCGTCGTAATTTCCTTATCGACCAACTCAACCAGATCCCGGGTGTCTTTGCGCCTACGCCCATGGGGGCTTTCTATGTCATGGTACGACTGCCGGTCGATGATACCGAACGGTTCTGCCAGTGGTGCCTCACCGACTTCACTTATGAGGGACAAACCGTCATGATGGCGCCGGGTTCGGGCTTCTATACGGACCCTAACGAGGGACGTGACCAGGTCCGCATGGCGTATGTCCTCAATAAGGACGAACTCGCTAAAGCCATGATCGTCCTACGCAAAGCCCTCGAAGAATATAACTCCCTCCCCAAATGAAACGTATCGGGTTTATAGTGTTTAGTGTTTGTTGTCTCATATCTAACATATGGGGAAAAACAGTAGTTGCAACCGTTGAATCATATCAATCGGCAACGTTGAGTGGCGATATATGGTCAGCGGATATGAATGCAATCTATTATAATGATACCAAAAGTGGTGGACGTATAGGAGCAGATAAAACGGCAACGCTGACTATAACCGGATTACCGGCGGGCACAATAGATGGTGTCATAATATGGGTGCATTCAAACGCTACCGGTGGAGCAGGAGATGTGGAGTTGAAAGTAGGGGAAGAGTCAACAATAGTAGCCACTGGTGATTATAAGGATTGGCCTGGTCGGGAGGGATATGCAACTGACTTTGAATCAATAAAAATTTATAATCAGAGTATATCGATAATAGATGGAACATCGGTCTCCTTGATAATAAAAGGAGAGAAAAATTCATTGTATATCAAGCAGATGAGTGTTGATTATACTCCTGCTCCTGTGGTACCTCATGACGTAACATTGAGTTGGGTCGATAAATCATTGAAACGAAATGAACAAGTATTAAAAGAACTAGATGCTAAACAGGGTGTGCAGTTAATGGCAGTGCCGGATAGTTGTAGATTAATTGTAGATAATGGATTTACTTGGAATTTTGTAGGGTGGAGTGAAGATAGTAAACCAACGGAGCAAACATGTGTATATGGATCTGTTGATAGATATTATCCTCAACGGGATGTGACGCTTTATGCAGTGTATAGTAATGAGAAGTGGGAGATGTCTCAAGACACCACTATCGTTAGTGGAGAATATGTCATGGCCTTAGGAGATGTTAATAATACTTTGCGAGTAATGTATGGAAGTTGGCAGGGAAATAAAATCCAATTAAAATCTATTGAAGTGGAGGATGCCAAAGATGGTTTATATCACTTTCATACCAATGCTATTCCAGAAAGTTGGCGTTATACAATTGATGTGCAAGAGGATAGTTTAACCATCTGGCATAAGGCTTCTCAAACTTGGATAGGGTATGAATTGCCACCTAAAGATAAAAAAAGCTCTCCTTATAAATCTTATTGGAAATGGATAAAAACGGCACATGGCTCCGTCTGTCTCTATGCCTATCCGTATAAAGATGGATATTATGTCCTGGATGGAGATTTTAGTGACGTCCCTTGTGTTAAGTTAAGCCATATAAACATTAGAACAGATTGTGTTTTTTGGGTCCTTTTTCCCACGGAGAATGTGCCAACAGAGGCGCAAGTTGATTGGACTACGTTTGCAGAGCAGACAGGGTGGTATCCCGTGGGAAATGAAGATGCTAAGATAACCAAAGTGTGGAAAGATGGACAAATTTATATATGCAAAGATAATCTTCAATATACAATTTTAGGGAAAAGACTATGAGAAAAATCATTTTAATTAGTGCACTAATCGCTATCACTGCGCCTACCTGGGCATGGGGACCTACCGGACATCGGATAATCGCCGAAATAGCGTACCACTACCTCAACCGAAAAACAACCAAAAAAATCGATGCTACTCTCGGAAAAAATGGCATGATCTACTGGGTTAACTGGCCGGACGAAATAAAAAGCGCCCCACAAATATACCCAACATCATACGATTGGCACTACCAAGACCTCGAACAACCTCTCTCGCCCGACGACATCGACTCCCTCACCCATCACTTCCCACAAGAGGGCGGACGACTATGGACCACTACCTACCAACTCATACAACCCGAGGTGTGGAATACTACACAACCCATGACCATCAACGGCGAAACGCTCTCCTACCACGACCGACTCGTCTTCCTTACACACCTCATAGGAGACTGCTTCTGCCCTATGCACATGGCACCACAATACGATAAAGGAGGAAATAAAGTCAAATGCAACTGGTTTGCACAACCTACTAACCTACATGCCATATGGGATGAACACCTCATCAACGCACGCGGATACTCTTACACCGAATACGCCCAACTCATCATTCTCACCTATGACAACCAAGCCGACTCCATCCGACAACTGTCGCCTACACAACTCATGCAAAACGTCTACAACATTACCTCCGGAATATATAACTACCATAAAACCGGAGATACCAATACGTACCACTATATCTGGAATTGGCACCAACCTTGCGAACAACAACTCTTTACCGCCGGAGTCATACTCGCACAAATACTCAATACCCGCATTCACTAATTCCTACTTGGCTAATTGGTTAATTCCTACTTGGCTAATTGGTTAATTGATACTTGGTTAATTGCTAGTTGCTAATTGATACAACATGGATTTCACTCGTAAACAATATCGCTCACTCATCCTGGCTCTGCAAGCCAGCGGAATACCTTTTACACTCCGACACGATGTCGATAAGCGTCCTTATCATTCTCTCGCTATCGCACAAATTGAAGCTGAACTCGGCGTGCACGCCGTCTATTACTTCCGGTGCGTTCCTTGCTCCAATAACCCTCACGTCATCCAAGCTATCGTCAACCTCGGACATGAAATAGGCTACCACTACGAAGATATGTCCATCGCCCACGGCAACCCAAACAAGGCCATTCAACACTTCCAACATTGGCTACAATACTTCCGACAGTTCTACCCCGTACACCGCATCTGCATGCACGGAGCTCCTACCAGCCAATACGACGGACGAGACCTCTGGAAAACATACAACTACCACGACTACGGAATCGACTACGAACCTTACTTCGACGAGGACTTCAATACAACTCTCTACCTCACCGACACCGGACGACGGTGGGATGGATACAAAGTCTCCGTACGTGATAAAGTCCCGCAACAAGAACAATGGAACCAACAAGGACTATCCTTCCATTCCACTACCGACATCATCTCCTGGCTTTCCACCATACACCAAACACCATACACCATACACCATATCCTCATCACTACTCACCCCCAGCGTTGGACCGACAAACCTTTCGAATGGCTCCTTGAATACACCCAACAATCCATCAAAAACATACTTAAACGTATCCTAATATGCTTAAGAAAATCCTAAAAGACTGCTCCCTCTGGATCCTAATGTCCATCGTTTGTATCCTCTGGCGCCTGGCGGCGCATAAAAGCGAAATCGCCATCTACGTCGCCCTCTTCGCCGTCATGATGCTCACATGGGTACTAATCGGCTTCATCACACTCAAGTACAAACGCTCCTACCGCGATGCATGGTTCTGGCAGGAAATGCTCTCCATGCTCCTCACCGGCGGCATACAAATGCTCCTCACTTGGTACCTCCTCCCCCTCGCCACTACCCACCAGTTCTCCATGGCCATCGCCCTCTGGATGATCGGACTCGTCATGATTGCCGACTCCGTCGTCATACTCTGCATGCACTACTGGAAATTCGCCCTCAACATGACGGTGCCACCCATGAAAATCAAGAAGCGCCAAAACGCACAAATAGCCCATCCGGACTCTCCGCGCTCTACTGAATCACTTGAAGCAGTCCACCAATCGGTTCTCGGACTAACCACCGAAGAGGACTACCAAATGCTACTTTCTAAAGCTCGCCTCGATAGCCGACTCACCAAAGTCGTCGCTAACCGAGATATGTTCTCCTTCGTACAAATACCTGACTACCAGTACCAGACACTCGTGGACCTAACGCTCCTTAATGACGCTCGTGGCATCAATAAACGCTTCTGCATCGTTAACCAAAAACTACCCGACAACGGACAGTACGTATGCTGCTACAGACCGCAAGAATATGTCAAAAGCAAAATCCTGCGCTCCTATCCCAAAGGCATTAACTACATCGTCTACATCGGCTGGTTCATCTACCGCCGTGTCTTCCCCCGTCTGTTGCTCATGTCCCGACTCCACTACGACCTCACCAAGGGACGCAAACGCACACTGAGCAAAACCGAAGTGCTCGGACGACTCTACTACTGCGGTTTTGAGGTCGAACAAATCATTCCCATGGGACACATCGAATACGTGTTCGCTCGACGACACTCGCAACCATATACACAAGAGTCCATGAAAATTTACGGACCACTTATCAAACTCCCGCGCGTATGCAAAAATAAAGAGATTCGCTACTTCTATAAGTTCCGCACTATGCACCCATACTCCGAGTATATCCAACAGTATGTCTTTGATCAGCGCGGAGGAATGAATATCGCCGACAAAAGTGATGACGATTGGCGCATCACGAACTGGGGACGAATCCTCCGTAAGTACTGGCTGGACGAACTGCCTATGCTCATCAACTGGCTCAAAGGGGATGTCAAACTCGTCGGCATAAGACCGCTCAGCAAAGCTATGTTTGAACAGTACCCAAAAGAACTGCAGGATAAACGCACACTCACCAAACCCGGACTCATCCCGCCTTTCTATATCGACCATCCTAATACATTTGACGAACTCTACGCCAGCGAAAATAAATACCTGGATGCCTACCTGCAACATCCTATTTGGACCGATATACGATACTTTTTCATGACAATATACGCTATTTTATTCAAAAAAATGCACTCTGCGTAAAAAAGAATAAGATATATTTGCATATATGCAAAAGATTTTGTATTTTTGCAGCCTCAAGTACATCGGAGTGCCCGGAGGCACCAATATACAATAAGCAATATACAATATACAATAATAATGAAACCTTTAAACTTCGCATTAATTGGTGCCGCAGGCTATATCGCCCCGCGTCATATCAAGGCAATTGCCGATACCGGCAACAACCTTATGGTCGCCTATGACAAGTTCGATAGTGTAGGTCGCTTAGATAGTTCCTTCCCGGAATGCTCTTTCTTTACCGAGAATGAGCAGTTTGACCGCTTCTGCAGTAAGCAACAACGCACAAATGACCCTCTATCATGGATGTCGATTTGTACGCCTAACTATACCCACGATGCCTTCATTCGTTACGGACTGAGACTCGGATGCAACGTCATCTGCGAAAAACCATTGGTACTCAATCCATACAACATCGATAACCTCGTTGAACTGGAACAAGAGACCGGACATCAGGCTTACACCATCCTCCAATTACGCTTGCACGAGGCAATCGCTAACCTCAAGAAGAAAGTGGAGAACGGACCCAAAGACAAAATATATGACGTGGACCTCACCTACATCACCTCCCGTGGTAAATGGTACTACTCATCTTGGAAAGGTGATGTACATAAGTCGGGTGGAGTAGCCACTAATATCGGTGTGCACTTCTACGATATGCTACAATGGATTTTCGGACCCGTTAAACAAAACATCGTTCATGTGATGAGCTTTGATCGCGTTGCAGGATACCTTGAATTAGAGCGCGCCCGCGTGCGCTACTTCCTCAGCATCAACGCAGAGTGCCTGCCTGCTAATGCCGTACAAGGTGAGAAAAAAACATATCGTACTCTCAGTATTGACGGAGAAGAGTTCGAGTTCAGCGCCGGATTCACCGAGTTACATACCGAGAGTTACAAACGTATATTAGCCGGACAAGGATTCCGCATCTCCGAAGCACGTCCTTGCATCCAAATAGTCAGCGACATACGCCACGCAACACCAATAGGACTCGTCGGAGACTACCACCCACTGGCTAAACTGCCGCTCGCTACACACCCATTCGGTTGGGACGAAAAACGATAATGGTGCTTAGAGCACTCCATAATTAATAACGATGGTGCTTAGAGCACTCCATGATTAACAACGATGACTAAACGTATATACATATTATTGGTACTCGCCTGCATAATGGGCCTGTCTTCTTGCGTGACAAGCAAGAAGGTGAACCTGCTGCAAGAGCCTGGAAAAAATGGAATACCCGAGTATGTGGATACATTGGATTATCAGGACTATCAACTGCGAATTGGAGATAGGTTATATATCTATGTCTATTCGGTGGATGAAAAGGTAATGAAACTGTTCAATGCTTCCGGCGCTTCAGGTGGGTATAACGCTGCACAAATGCGACAACAAGCGAACACGTCCGGAACAGGATATAACAACGAGTTATATTCCTATCTCGGCTTACAAGACGGATGTATCGACTATCCGTTAGTAGGTCATATCTACGTTCGGGGTAAGAACACTCGTGAAGTTAAACTCGCATTAGAAGCAGAATTAGGGACGTACATCAAGTCTTATGGCGACTACAACATGGTTAGCTGCGAAGTAAACGTGGTGCAACGTTCCTACAGCGTCATATCTCAACGGGGAACAGGTAATTTCCCTATACGACGCGAGAAACTGACCATCTTTGAGGCTCTGGCACAAGCCGGAGACGTGGGAGACTGGAGCGACCGTTCTAAAGTCCAAATAGTACGTGAAATAGAGGGACAAACTAAAGTCATCACCTTTGACTTGCGTTCCAAAGATATCATCAACTCGGAATACTACTACATTGAACCGAATGATGTCATTTATGTGCGCCATCTAAAAGGCAAAGCCTTCGGCGTTAACAATGCTGCTACAACCGTGGCTATCGTGGCTTCTACACTCAGTTTTGGAGGCTTCGTCTACGGTTTAGTAACACGAATTATTAATGCTTCTAAATAATGTCATTGCTATGAGAAAGAAGATATTTATATTGAATCTCGTTGCGATAGCAATGGCATTCACAGGCTGCTACCCATACAAGCAAGTAGGTCTATTGCAAGAAGGCAAGAAAATGCCAATTTATGATTCTGCTGCCTATCAGCCTTATCGCTTGCAAGTAAATGACGAGATAATCTACCGTGTTATCACCATGGATGAAACAATCGCCAAGACCCTCCTTGCTAATAATAACAACAATAACTCTCAGTACGCTAATTCATACCGTATTTATTCGGACGGTACGGTGGACTTGCCTTTCTTAGACCCAATCCGCCTGGAAGGTCTGACCGAGTTGGAAGCACAAGACACTGTGCGTAAGTACATGCGTGAACTCATACCTGATGCTGATGTGAAATTGGCACTATACAATAAACAATTTACCGTCTTAGGCGATATAGGCTCCGGCGTTAAATATGTATATAAAGACCGAATGACCATCTTCCAAGCATTAGCTATGACTGGTGACTTAATGCTGAGCGGTGACCGCCGCCATGTACGCATCATTCGTCCACATGGTAATGAAGCCCCCGAAGTGCTGGAGTTTGATATCCGTACCAAGTCGATTATTGATAGTCAGTACTACTATATTTACCCCAATGACTTAATCTATGTTAGCCGCGAACCGGCCAGTTTCTTCAAACAGGCTAACTATAGCAGTTTCTTGGCCATCATCATGAGTAGCGTCAGTCTGCTCATTACTGTGTTGAATTATATACCGAATCTACCATTTTAATCTGTAATACTATGGCAAAAAACGAGGAAAATCCGTACAATAACCCGTACAACAATCCGTACAATAACCCGTACAACAATCCGTACAATAACCCATACAATAACCCATACAATAGCCCATACAATAATCCCTATCATAGCCCCTATAACACTCCGTATAATGCGGCTCCGTATGGTGCCCCTCAACAAGAGGAAGAAGATGGATTTAACTTCAATATCATGGAGTGGATCATGCGTATCCTCCACTATTGGTATCTGTTTGTTATTGCTGGTATAATTGCCTTTGCTTTAGGATACTTAAAGAATCGTCGGTGGATGCCGCAGTATCTATCTTGCGGAACTATCATCATTAAGCAGTCCACTCCCTACGGAACCAATATGGGTGGTACTCTAATGCAGGGATTCGGCGTAGATGCCGGATATACAAACGTTAAGAACCAGATGATTCTGTTAGGTTCGTACGACTTGATGGCTCGCGTGGTAGATAGTCTGCCTTTCCTTAATGTGGAGTATTTCACACAAGGACGTTTCAAAACCCGTAACGTCTATCGTCAGTCGCCTATCTTAGTGGAATATGACAAAATATCCCAAGAAGCATATTCGGTGATGTTCAAATGCTCGTTCACTGGTGACGGACGAATAACCATCGAATCTGCCGATGAACGTCTTCCTTTCTCCATAACAACTAAGTTTGGCGAGAAAATAGAGACTAAACTATTCACCGCTACGGTATGGCCTACTGAAAATATGGACATGCTGCGTAGCGGACATATCTACTTCCGATTCCGCACCAGATCTAGCCTAGTGGACGAATTCCTTTCCCACTTAGTCTCTGAGTTCCTCGTGGAGGGAAGTACCGTGCTACGATTGAGTTTACGCAGCGAAACACCCGAGCGTGACTGCGAAATCATCGATAAAGTCATTGATATGTATTTGCTGCAGAACTTAGAGCGCAAGAATATGGTGGCAGATAACTCCATCCGCTTTATTGATAGTCAGTTGGAGAGCCTACGAAGTCAGTTACAGATGAGTGAAGGGGCAATGACCGACTTCCGCCAAGAGAATAAGTTCGTTAATGTTTCTACTTATGCCGGCACACTGATGACACAAATGGCTGAGTATGACAAGGAGCAAATGGCGCTGCGCCTAAAAGAAACGTACCTTGACTATATGGATAATTACCTCAAACAGCAAATTGAACAAGGTGCTGTCGTCGCTCCTGCTTCTTTAGGTATAAGTGAACCGATGCTAACCCAATTCGTCACCCAACTTAACGACTTGCAACTACAACGTAGCGAGTTAAGCGAGAAAAATGTGTATTATGCTAAGTACACTAACGATATTGAACACGTTAAGGAAGGATTACGCGAAGTAATCAAAACAATGCGTGCTTCATTAGAAATTGAGAAACAGGACTTGCATAACCGCTATTCAGAGGTGGAAATAAACATGAAGAAACTGCCCGAGAAAGAACTACAAATGGTTAGTATCGAACGTAACTATCGTATCGATGATAACTATTATACTTTCTTCCTGCAAAAACGGGCTGAAGCCGAAATCCAAAAGGCCAGCAATACACCGGATAACGATATCTTGGACCGTGCGCGCAGATCAATATGCGTCAATAGCAAGGAAAAAAGCAAAACGATGACCGCTTATATGATTGTGGGTCTATTGGTGCCGTTAGTGCTGATCATACTTAGTGAGTTGTTGAACGATAAAGTACGTACACCGAAAGAGGCTTCCAAGTTAAGCCACTTCCAATTGATTGGCTCACTTAAACACGCTCGCAACCCGAACCCAACCTTAGTAAAGGCTAATCCACGTAGTCGATACGCGGAGTCACTGCGTTCAATGCGTACTCGTATTGAGTTTATTGTACAAAAGAAAGAGAAAATCACACTATGCGTAACTTCTGCCGAATCCGGTGATGGTAAGACTTTCTTATGCACCAACATGGCTGCCATGTTCGCTATGACCGGCAAAAAAACTATCTTGGTGGACTTAGATATACGTAAACCGAATGTCCATGAGAAATTAGGTATATCTAACGGCTTAGGTGTCACTAACTACCTGATTGGTGACTGCTCATTAGACGACATCATCTTAAAGGATACTCCGTTTGATTTTGATATGGTGCGTGCCGGAACTGTTCCGCCTAATCCGGGTGAGTTAATCCACTCAGATGAGTTAGTCCAGATGATTAAGACCCTTAAAGAACGTTATGATTTTGTTGTCATAGATACATCTCCTATTGGACAAGTACCGGATGCCTATAACTTAATTGAACAAGCCGATACAACGCTGTTCGTTATCCGCTGCTTACAGACCAGTAAGGCCTTGTGCAAGCAAACGCTTGAACAGTTGAGTATTGATCATAGTGGCAAGGTAAACATTGTCTTATCAGATATGCCTACCGAAGGGTATCATCATGGTTATAACTACACCTATGCCTACGGTTACGGCAGTAAGCACGGCTATGGAGGATATGGTGGTAAGTATGGCTATGGTTATGGTTACGGCTATGGATACGGCCGCAATAACAATAGCAAAAAGAATAACTGGAAATACAAATACGGATATTACTACGGCAAACTAATGGGTAAGGAAGAGCAAGCCGAGCACTACAACTACTACGTTGATGATGACGAGTAGGGCGGATCAATAGGGGGGCAAGTTAATTGAAATAGGATTTAACGAGCCGTTGAATTGACTTGTGATACACCTACTAATCGATCATAACGGTCATTAACCGAGTGGAAATAAACGTAAATGGTATAGACATTTTCAGTCTCCCAGTGTGAACCTTCTGTTAACAGCAATGTGGCAGAAGGTTCTCCTTTTTTCTTTAACCAGTATTGGTAGTCATAACCGCCTTGTTTAACGAGCCCGTTGAAGTAGTAACAGCGTTGCTCGTTATCGTACAACATACGATTTAGACCGGCATTGAGTTGGTTATAGAATATATCTCCACCGATATAGATAGACCCATCAAAAATAGGTTCATCAACAGGTAATACCCAGTGCACGTACATATACTCGGCTTCGGTTGCTATATCCGAACAACGTTCAGCATTTACAATGCACATACCATTATGGTCATTCTCTCTCGTATATGCCATCCCGCAACGACTTGAACTACTATTGAGAGTACCCAATAGCGGATCTACATCTAAGAAAGCGTGGTAGTCCTGATGATCATAGCGAATACGGTCTACGTGGTAGCCCCCATAGTAAGTAGAGTAGATATCAAAATGACGGTACTCATTACCCCCCTCAAAGATAAGAGAAGGATGATTAACCCATTTGAGACGATTAGCTTCCACAAAACTAGGGTAGGGTGCATATACGCAATTATCTATACGATTATTCTGACGGACTACCAATGTGATTTCGTTTGGGTTGAACCATTGTATATCTCGGGCATCTACATCTATGTTCAGTTGTTGGTATCGCCCGGCAATCTCTTCTGTCGTATTAGGCGTAACAGTAGCATGTATGCCCACTTGGGGATCTACTACATTAAAGACAACTTTTGCGATAGGTGCTTCTTCGCCTTGCGCCGGGTCATAAATAGTGATGAGGTAATTGCCACTAATCAGTAACTGCATATCTTCATTAGGGAAAGCAAAGGAGTAGTGAGTATAGTCACGTGTAGTATTAAGAGACGTTGCGTATTCTGTTATATCCATTCGAGTAAACCCACGTACGTATTCAAAGGAAGACAATTCGTCTATGGTATAGTCAGCCTTAAGGTGTTGAATGGAGTAGGCATATTGATGCTCCACATGACTCATCTCATCAAAACTGATTAACAGTGTATTTGCAGGATCCGAGCCATCTATAACTCTCTCAACGGGCATAGTGAGGTATGGACGCACAGGGTCATGACGCGAGTCGGACAAGGCATCTTGAAGGTATTGAATGCGAAGGGATTGAATAGAGTGTGAGATGGGGCAAGTAATCTCACCGGCTACAAGGAAAACCGGCAACAACAAAAGAAGTAATAAGGATTGTTTTTTCATGACGTATTCCCACTTTTGACGACAAAGTTACAAAAATTATTCCAAATAAGCAATTTTTTCTGTAAAAAATTTGTCTATATCAAAAAAAAGTTGTAATTTTGCACGATTTTTCGAGAGAGAGAAATCTGAATGGTGGTTTTAGCTCAGTTGGTAGAGCATCGGATTGTGGTTCCGAGTGTCAAGGGTTCGAGCCCCTTACTCCACCCTTTTTTTTTGCCACTTTGGCTCAGAGGTAGAGCAACGCATTCGTAATGCGTAGGTCCCCAGTTCGAATCTGGGAAGTGGCTCAGTAGCAGGTCTTTACCTGCTATTTTTTTTATTGTTATAGATAAAAATCTTGCATCAGAGCAGTGTACTCGGGGGAACGAGAGTTGGATAACATTAACGTTAATGAAGACGTTGACGTAGACGTCGACGTTGGCGAGAAGGCCATTAGGGTGCGGAGAGGAGGGGTGTTTGGTTTGGAGTGTACTCTGGTGATAAGGATAGGGGAGAGATTAGAGTTTAGAGTGGAGAGTGTGGAAGGGAGAATTGAAAGAATTTCAGATTCGGCAGAGGATGGAAGGATGGTAGAGAAGATGCCAGTAGGAGTAAGAAGTTTTGCGCAGCAGAAGAATAACTCGTTGTAGGAAAGAGTATCTGTATGGCGGGCAGTATTGCGTTGTAGGTCCGGATTAGGAAGGGAGTTGGCAAAGTAAGGAGGATTACTGACAATTAGGTCGTACAGTCCGTTCCTTTGTGAGGTTGGAGTTAGACTACTTTGCCATTCTTGCAGGGAGCATAAGTGAGCGTGTAATCGATTAGCCCAAGGCGATAGGGAAAAGTTATATGTCGCTTGTTCAATAGCTCCAGGATCAATATCAATGGCGTCAATGATGGCATCAGGCAACCGTTGTGCAAGCATGAGCGCAATAAGTCCTGATCCTGTGCCAACATCCAATACACGAATGGGAGAAGTGGTAGGGGAAGGAAGGGGAGTCCATGCTCCAAGTAAACAACCGTCTGTGCCTACTTTCATGGCACAGCGGTCGTGATAAACGGTAAATTGTTTGAAACGGAAGTATGGATTAGACATGCTCTAAGAGATGAATTGCGAGGTAGAGGCCATAGCCAATAAAGAGCACAGCACAAATATAGCGAAAGATATGCTCAAAACGGTGCATTTTATCCGTAAGTGTTTGTGCAGAGATAGCACTATAGCAGATACACCAAGCTATGATAATAATAGGAAGACCAGTGCCCAATCCAAAGACGACAGGCATTAACCATTGCAGAGCAGACTCCATTGTTACGGATAGCTCAATCATCGTGAAGAAATATACAAGACGATGAGGACAGAACGCAATAGCAAAGAAGATACCCAGCATAAAGGCCCAGAACCAACTTGATTTATCGTCTACGGTTTGTAACCATTTACTCATACCATGATCGTGGTCGTGGTGATGGTGTCCGGAAAAGAGCAGCAAGATACCGCATGTTAACATAAAGACACAAAGTAGAAGTTCGCTCCATTCGTGCATAAAATGATGGATTGAATCTGTTTGCGCTCCCATGATGAGTGGAATGGATAGGAGCACATAAGTAATGAGTTTGCCAAGGACGAACATAAGTCCTGTAATGAGTACTCGGCGCTTGTTCTGCATTTCTCGATCAATGTATCCAATAGCTGCAACGGACGTAAAAAGGGTGCATGGATCAAGAATCATTAGAAAGCCAAGTAAGAGTGCCGTAAAAATATTTATCATTTTTTTGTAAAAATTTTTGCAAAGTTACAAGATTTTTTGTAATTTTGCAAGGAAAATGAAAAAAATAGTACAAATAGTACTCTTTTTCATGGTCTTGACATCCTGTGTCAGCCCCGAAAAACATCTGCAGTCCTTGCAAAAGGCGGCAGAGGAAGAGTCTGCGCACATTGTTGAATCGCTTAATGATGGTTTGCGTGATTCGGTTATTTATTTAGGGCTGGAGAATGAGGATATTTTGCATTTTGTATATGATGCGAGGGGCTTGCGCTATTGGTCATCGCGTTCCTTAGATATCTCGGTCATCCCAGATATAGATTATACGGGCTGGCATGAGTATGAATTTAGTAATGCCAGTGCTGAAGTGATGTGGGCGGATGCCGGTTGGTATCAGTTGATGACGGTAGTGGTGAAGGAATGGCATATCAATGGATTAGACGAGATTGAGCGCAGTTTTAGTTATCAACCTATACGAGATTATCAGCAACGTAATTATTCTTGGTGGCAATCCGCGCGTGACCGCGTGCGCGTATATTATATATTGTTGATAAGTCTGTGTGTAATGGTTTTAGGAATGGCGGTTTGGATGCTGATTGCGGCGCGAGGATTTGGTAATTTACGTTTCCGTCATAAGATTCAGTTGTTATTGTCGTTATTGGTATTGATTGGTTTTGTGTATCAGATTATTTCTGTTCGTAATTTTGCGCGACAGAATTACCAAGAGCGTCAGCAAACGCAATTGCAGCGGTTATGTCGCTATGTGCAATCGGATTTGAAGAATTTGTATTTCTTTGATTTGAACTTGTCATCTTTTAATGAGGCCGGTATGAATATTGACTTACGTGATTTGGCATATACGTATGATGCAGATATACATGTATATGGCTTGGATGGTAAGTTATTAGCCTCTTCTACTCCGGAGCTCTTTAAAAGTGGGTTGTTGACGAGATTGATGGACCCATATGTGTATTATTCTGATCAACCAACACAAGTACGTTATGAACATATTGGCTCGGTGCGTTATTTGGCGGCTTTTACAGAGTTCGTAAATGGGTCAGATATGCGGTTGGGGTATATTGTGGTGCCATATTTTATTTCGGAGGCAGATATTGCGATAGAGGTGGATCGTATTATGGCTAAGTTATTCCCTGCTTTTATGATTGTTATATTGCTGACATTGGTTTTGTCGTATGTTGCGGCCAGAGCGGTGGCGCAGCCATTGCAGAGTTTGACTAAGAAGATGCAGCATTTTGCATTAGGGAAGGACAATCACTTGGTGTATAAGCACAAGGATGAAGTTGGTGAATTGGTGTTAAGGTATAATCGAATGGTGGATGAATTAGAGCATACAACGAGGCGACTGATTAGTTCCGAACGTGAAGGGGCGTGGCGCATGATGGCTCGTCAGATTGCTCATGAGATTAATAATCCGTTGACGCCGATGAAGTTGACTATTCAGCAATTGCAGCGAGTGCGAGGGACAGATAAGTTTGATAAACTATTTGATCAGGCCACAACGACGCTGATAGAGCAGATTGATAATATGAGCCGCATTGCTACATCATTCTCCACGTTTGCTAAGTTGCCTCAGGTAGAGACCAGCGAGGTTGATGTGGCTGTTAAACTATGTCAAATAGTGGCTTTTGCCCAGAATAATATCAATAATGTGCCGATACGTTATTATGGACCGGATAGTGGTGTAATGGCATATGCGGATAAGGAGCAGATAGGGCAGGTATTTACGAACTTATTGAAGAATGCACTTCAGGCCATAGATAATCGTGAAGATGGTGATGTGATTGTCATATTGAAGGAGAATGAACAAGAAGTGGAGATTAGTATATCCGATAATGGACCGGGTATTCCGGAAGACATACAACCTAAAATCTTTACTCCCAATTTTACGACTAAATCCAATGGTACAGGATTAGGATTGGCTATCTCCAAGAATATTGTGGAAGGAAGTGACGGAAAGATTAGATTTGATACCTCCGATAAAGGTACTATATTTTATATTGTATTAAAAAAAGTTATTCTATGAAAACGCAAGAGATTATGCAGCAATTAGCTGCGAAACATCCTGGCGAGGCAGAGTATTTGCAAGCCGTGGAGGAAGTGTTAAACTCCATTGAAGAGGTGTATAACCAACATCCGGAGTATGAGAAGGCCAAGATTGTTGAGCGCATGGTTGAGCCCGATCGTATTTATACCTTCCGTGTAACATGGGTGGATGACCAAGGCGAAGTACAGACTAATATTGGTTATCGCGTACAGTTTAATTCGGCGATTGGTCCGTATAAGGGTGGTTTGCGCTTCCATAAGGCTGTTACGCCGAGTATGCTGAAGTTCTTGGGCTTTGAGCAAACGTTTAAGAATGCTCTGACTACATTGCCGATGGGTGGTGGTAAAGGTGGTTCGGACTTTGATCCGGTAGGTAAATCGGATGCCGAGATTATGCGTTTCTGTCAAGCGTTTATGTTAGAGTTATGGCGTTGTATTGGTCCCGACCAGGATATTCCTGCAGGTGATGTAGGTGTAGGTGGTCGTGAGATTGGATTCTTGAATGGTATGTATCAAAAACTCTCTCAACGTTATCATACCGGTGTGCTGACCGGTAAGGGAATGACATGGGGTGGATCTATTCTGCGTCCCGAGGCAACGGGCTTTGGCGCATTGTATTTCACACAACATGTGTTGGAGTTAGCCGGCAAGGACATTAAGGGGAAGACGGTAGCTATTTCCGGTTTTGGTAATGTAGCATGGGGCGCTTGTACGAAGGCTACTGAATTAGGCGCTAAGGTGATTGCTATTTCCGGTCCTGATGGTGTTTGTGCTATTCCAGGTGGTATAGATAAGGAGATGATTGACTATATGTTAGTTATGCGTTCTTCTAACCGTAATAAAGTGCAAGACATGGCCGATAAGTTCCCCGGCAAGTGTACGTTTGAGGCAGGTAAGAAGGCTTGGTCACAAAAGTGCGATATCGCATTACCTTGTGCTTTCCAGAACGAGTTAAGCGAGGACGATGCAAAGGAATTGGTTAAGAATGGTACTTGGTGCTGCTGTGAGGTAAGTAACATGGGTTGCCAACCCGGTGCTATTCACTATTTCCAAGCACAAAAGGGCTTTTTGTTCGCTCCGGGTAAGGCCGTTAATGCCGGTGGCGTAGCTACTTCGGGTCTTGAGATGACGCAGAACGCAGAGCATATCTCTTGGACCGGTAAGGAAGTAGATGAGCGTTTGCATCATATTATGGCCTCTATCCACGAACAATGCGTTAAATTCGGTAAGAGAGAAGATGGCACAATTGATTATGTTAAGGGTGCTAACATCGCCGGATTTATGAAGGTGGCTCAGGCTATGTTGGAGCAAGGACTGGTTTAATTTCTAGTTGTCTAGTTATCTAGTTTCCTAGTTTTCTAGTAAAAATTTTAACTACTATGTATCAGGATTTTCAAAAATACTTGCAATCAACGCTGAATGATATTCGTGAGGCTGGATTGTATAAGAATGAGCGCGTTATTATCACGCCTCAGTCTTCGGGTATTCAGGTAGAAGGAGGTAAGGATGTAATTAATTTCTGCGCCAACAACTACTTGGGCTTAGCTGATAATAAGGAATTAATCCAAGCGGCTAAGAATCGTATGGATGCTCGTGGCTATGGTATGGCATCGGTGCGTTTTATTTGCGGCACGCAGGACACACATAAACAATTAGAGAAGGCTATTTCGGACTTCTTCGGCACAGAAGATACCATATTGTATGCTGCATGTTTTGATGCTAATGGTGGTTTGTTTGAACCATTGTTGACGGCTGAAGATGCAATTATCTCGGATGCTCTTAATCACGCATCTATTATTGATGGCGTAAGATTATGCAAGGCTGTTCGCTATCGCTATGCCAATGGTGATATGGAGGACTTGGAGAAACAACTGCAAGCTGCTCAGGCACAACGTTTCCGTATTATAGCTACGGATGGTGTGTTCTCAATGGATGGTAATGTATGTCCGTTAGATAAGATCTATGAACTGGCCCAAAAGTACAATGCCTTGGTGATGATTGATGAGAGTCACTCGGCAGGTGTAGTAGGGGCTACCGGTCATGGTGTAACGGAGACGTATAACCTTCGCGGTAAGATAGAGATTCTAACGGGAACGTTAGGTAAGGCGTTTGGTGGTTCGGTAGGTGGATTTACCACCGGTAAGAAAGAGATTATCGATTTATTGCGTCAACGCAGTCGTCCTTACCTCTTCTCTAATTCGATACCTCCAATGATTGCAGCAGCCGGCATTAAGACCTTGGAGATTTTGACGCGTGATAACACGTTACAAGATCGTTTGCATGCTAATACGGACTATTTTGTTAGTAGAATGAAAGCAGCAGGTTTTGATATCAAGCCGACGCAATCTGCTATTTGTGCAGTTATGTTATACGATGCACGATTGAGTCAGGAATTTGCTGCGGCCTTGCAAGAAGAAGGCATTTATGTGACTGGATTCTATTATCCGGTAGTGCCACAAGGTCAGGCTCGTATCCGCGTGCAGTTAAGTGCAGCTCATACAACGGAGCAATTGGATAAGGGTATTGCAGCCTTTATCAAGGTAGGTAAAAAATTAGGTGTGCTGAAGTAGCACACCTAATGAATTATAGCGATTGTTAGTTTAATAACACTCGTTTTCGTTCGGGAACGAACTCTCATGAACTGCTGTTACGTATGACGTGACGGCAGTTTTTACTTGTTCACCCAGTTCGGCGAAGTGGCGTAAGAACTTAGGTTGGAAGCCTTGATTGAGTCCGAGCATATCGTGAAGAACGAGCACTTGACCATCTGTTTTATTGCCGGCACCAATACCGATTGT
>JAGHTR010000036.1 GCA_018065205.1 Candidatus Colicola caccequi | reverse complement strand
GTGTAATTGTTCGTGAGCCTCTAAAACGGTGCAATGCATGGTGTAGAAGATGGAATGGTAGGTAGTTAGTTCTGCGGCTACTTCGGCGATGTTAGTGCTGCGCTTCAGGTGAATCACTGCCAGTACGTGCGTGGGAGCGCTACCTATTATCTCGCGGGCGCGTTCCAAGATATTCACTATCCCTTTATGACCGCATCCTACCACCAATACCGATATATCGCCGTCTCTTATAATCATATTCATCTCATGCCCAAAATCATCCATGGTTACTCCATCGTTTCCTAATAGCCGCTGATTATCTGTTGGCATAAGTCGCTTGCCATGTACGCCGCTAAACAGAGTGATATGATCGTTGATACGCACCATGTCGCCGCATAATACCAAACGGTTCATATCTTGGGGACAGACTAATCCGATAAAGTGCTTGCCGTCCTCCCGAATCGAGTAGTGCTTATCAAAGGCGCGACGATGGATATAAATCGGAGCGTGAGCGTTGGTGGCCATAAACGTAGCTAATCCTCCGCCATGGTCATAATGACCGTGAGAGATGACGGCTAACTGCACGGCGTTCAGGTCAATGCCGAATGCTTCTGCGTTGTGCTTCAATAACTCGCCTTGCCCCATGTCGAACAGGATGTGCTGCCCATCGCTCAATGTAATATGCAGACTCAACCCATGCTCCCCACAAGCACCTATATCATCTATTAACGAATAAATCGTCATCATTTGGCTACTTGGTTAATTGGCTACTTGGTTAATTGGCTAATTGGCTAATTCCACATGCTTGGCACAAATCGGCTCCTTCAGGAAGATGGATGCGGAGTCTTGGAACTTATCTTCTGATTCGGTGGTAAGGAACGTGCAACTGCTGTTGCGACTTAACTCACGCTCTATCTCGCTATGCCGTTGCAGGTATTTCTGCAGCGCCTTTGCCACGATATCGCCTTGCTCGATGACACGAATAGAACGCCCTTGTAATGCCTTGCGTATCTTAGGCAATAGCAGCGGATAGTGGGTGCAGCCTAAGATAAGGGTGTCTATCTGAGGATCCTTGGCTAATATCTCGTTGATGTACTTATCTACAAAGTAGTCCGCACCGGCGCTTGTATGTTCGCCGGCTTCAATCATCGGCACCCACATCGGGCAGGCTTGCTGAGTAATCACCAGAGCCGGGTTCTGCTTCTTTAGTTCAATCACATAACTCTCTGAACTCACCGTTCCGGGCGTGGCTACTATACCTACATGCAGACTCTGCTTGGAGCCTTGCATGACCTCCGTGGATAGACTCTCTACGGTGGGACGGATAACGCCCAATACACGCAGCGTCTCGGGGTCTATGTCGTGCTGTTGAATAGTGCGTAAGGCTTTTGCCGAAGCAGTGTTGCATGCTAAGATGATGAGCCTGCATCCTTGTGCTTGCAGGTATCGGACGGCTTGCAATGTGTACTCGTAGATAACATCAAACGAACGTGTACCGTAAGGAGTACGGGCATTATCACCTAAATAGATATAGTCGTATTCAGGCAGTTGTTGACGAATCTTAGCCAAGATGGTCAATCCACCATAACCGCTATCAAAAACTCCAATTCTCATATCTGTTTGCGTTTTCATTTTCGTTTTCGTTTTCGTTTGCGTTTGCGTTTACGTTTACGTTTGCGTTTACGTTTACGTTTACGTTTACGTTAATCAGTTTGCGTTTACGTTTACGTTTACGTTAATCAGTTTGCGTTTACGTTTACGTTAATCCTTTTGCACCGCAAAGGTACTAAAAAAAAATGATATATGCAAAAAAAAACACATTTTCCATTCTCATTTCTCAATTTTCCATTTACTCACCTTCTATCCCTTAAATCCCAATAATAAAGGGCTGCTTTCCAATCCGCCACATCCTTCCAACCGCGCATAGTATAATACGCCCAAGCCTTTCTAAATGTAGCATAAGGTATCTCCTTACTATTTCCAAAATCCCGCCATTCTTCCCATGTTGGAGGAGTAAAATTATTATTAACAAAAAATTTCTTAGCGGGCGCGGGTGCGTATATATTATTCTCACACTCACACTTATTATAATTATTATATATATTTTCTTTTGGTTCTTTTCTTTTAGATTTTGGCTCATTTTGTGCCATTTTTGGCTCATTTTGTGCCATCGGTAGCACATTTTGTGCCATTTTTGGCTCATTTTGTGCCATTAAACCGCCAACTCTCTCTGTAACACAACCTAACTCAATCAGTTTAGATACGGCTCTTTGGATGGTCATCCTATTGCCACATTTGCATATACGTGCTAATTCATAATAAGACCCTTTCCATGGTTTTTCATGACTCAATACACGCAGCACTTGAAGGATCACTATCTCGCGAACCTCCAAACCTAATGCCTCCATCTCTTTTGTGTCAATACTTAGTCTCATTCGTGGTAATAAATAGGCGTATCATCATAATCATAGTCCGCAACATTACCGCGTGGTGCTGACAACTCGTCCTCACCCGGCTCATAGTAATTGTCCGATGTGTTACTATAATTCAACATCATCCCACTTGCCCTTTCCAAAAAGTTTGTTAAGAAAATTATAATGGCTAGTCGTTGGACTACCACTACCTTCTTGTTTGGCATAATAATCACGCATAAAGATAACAATATTACGCATGCTTTTCATCTTAACAAGCGACCACTTACGACTATCCGATATCCAATTACTTGGCTTATAA
>JAGHTR010000117.1 GCA_018065205.1 Candidatus Colicola caccequi | reverse complement strand
GGTCAAATCCAAGTGGAAGTGCCTATCATGTTCTCTTTGATTACCGACAAGGGATTCTTCTTCAACGTTGGTCCTCGTTTCATGTTGCCGGTTTGGAAACGTTCACACACGGATATTGACAATGCTCATATTCAAGCTACATTACCTAATGAGGGTGTAACCGTAACGGATAATGTGGTAACGGGTATTCTCAATAATGGTGATGTTAAGAATTCTTGGAAATCTGCTGACATCAACATTATGTTAACATGCGAACTCGGTTACGAGTGGAAGTTAGCTAATGGTCATGCTGTTGAATTAGGTGTATATGCTGACTATAGCGTTTACTCCAAGTATTCTAATACTCCGACTACCGAAAGCTTTATTAACGTAACTGCTCCATCCGCTGCAGGCATTGCTAATGCATCTGCTCGCGCTTTGACAGACTCTTATGCTAATAAACTTGGATACTTTGATGCCGGTATCAAATTGACTTACTGCTTCAACTTCTGGAAGACAGGAGCGCAGCTTCGTTAATTAAATAAACTAATAAAGTACGGCATCCTCTTTGGGTGCCGTATTTTATATAATCATCATACTATGACTATAATTGAACGATTATTGGCCCTTCGTAGTCTAATGAAGGAGCATGGAATAGATGCGTACATTATTCCGGGAACTGATCCTCATGCTAGTGAGTATATGGCTCCGCATTGGGCAGAGATGTCCTGGATTACTGGTTTTAAGGGGGAGAGTGGAACGGCTGTTGTTACGATGGATAAAGCATTGCTATGGACAGATAGCCGCTATTATTTGCAGGCAGGAGAGGAACTCAAAGGTAGTTCGTACGAACTGATGCGTGAGAGTGATGTGGATTGTCCGTCTATTTCCAAGTGGTTAGGCAATTATTACGCACAAGACGGCACTAACCGTTCTGTGGTTGTTGGGGTTAATCCGGAAATGTATAGTATCAATGCCTATAAGGCCTTGCGCGAAGAGTTGGCTGACGGAGGATTGCGCATCCAGTCAATTGATTTGATTCGTCCGATATGGAAAGAGAACCGTCCGGATATTCCAATGAATCCCCTTTATATCTACGAGGAACAATATGCCGGCGAGAGTGTGGCTTCTAAACTAAAACGTGTTCGTGAAGCATTGCAAGAGAATCGTTGTGATGCAGCAGTTATTGCAGAGTTGGATGAGATAGGCTGGCTACTGAATGTACGTGGTACAGATGTCGATTATACTCCTTGTGTAATTGCGTATTGCGTTGTGGAGATGAGTAAGTGCACGCTTTTTATTGATTCGCGTAAAGTATCTGATTCAGTTAGAGAGCAACTATGTGCTTTGTCCATTAATCTGCAACCGTACGAAGATGTATTTGCATATCTTCGCTCCATTTCTGCAAAGAATGTATTAATGGATGGCAATCGCGTGAATGAGGCGTTATACGAATGCACTATGCATCAATCTCAATGTAAAGTGGTATCTCCTAGTCCTATTCAGTTGATGATGTCCATTAAAAATGCCGTTGAGTTAGCTGGCGAACGTAAGGCTATGCGCGAGGATGCAGTGGCTCTTACTCGATTCTTCAAGTGGCTAGATGAGGAAGCATTACAAACTCCGCAAACGGAGATTACGTTAGCAGAGAAACTGCATGCGTATCGTATGATGGGAACTAACTTTACCGATGAGAGTTTTGGTACGATTGCCGGTTGGAATGCTAATGGTGCTATTGTGCACTATGCTGCTCAGCCGGATACTTGCGCCAAGATTGGTGGCAATGGTGTATTACTATTGGATTCTGGAGGACAATATTTGGATGGTACTACAGATATCACACGTACGTATTGGATAGGTGATGAAAAGGCTATTGATGCTAATTTAAAGCGAGACTATACGTTGGTGCTCAAAGGTCATATCGCATTAGCCAAAGCTCGTTTCCCCAAAGGAACACGAGGAAATCAGTTAGATGTTCTTGCCCACCAATTTATGTGGGCCGAAGGGATTAACTATGGTCATGGTACGGGGCATGGTGTTGGTCACTTTATGGGGTGCCATGAGGGACCGGCTAATATCCGCACAGATAATAATACCAATCCTATTCGTGAAGGCAATGTGTTCTCTGATGAACCGGGCATCTACCGTGCAGGCGAATATGGCATTCGTATAGAAAACCTGGTTACTGCTAAAAAAGCAGAGGTAGGAAAACGTTCTACCGGGGAGCAGTATTATGATTTTGAGACACTTACACTATGCTTCTATGATACACGTCTCATAGATCTATCTATGATGACGAAGGATGAGATAGCATGGATTAATCAGTATCATGCTTGGGTAGAAAAAGAAATCTCACCACTACTGAGTAATGATGAGAAAAAGTATCTTCAAAATAAATGCAAGGCTATTTAACCTTGCATTTATTTTTTACATTCGTTCAGGCACTTCTATTCCAAGAAGTTCCATTGCTCTGCGAATTACTTTAGCAACAGATGCGGATAGCATTAATCGGAAATCGCGCACGTCGTTCTTTTCTTCGTTAAGAATAGAATAGTCGTGATAGAAAGAGTTAAATTCTTGTGCGAGCGCATAGGTGTAGTTGCATATTACGGCAGGAGAGAATTCATCGCCTGCTTGTTTGATGATAGCAGGGAAATCACCTAAACGCTGAATCAAAGCGAGTTCTTTATCATTCAGTTCTACATGATTGAATTCATTAGATTTATTTAGATTTGCTTTGCGAAGAACACTTTGAATACGAGCATAAGTGTATTGAATAAATGGTCCTGTATTGCCATTAAAGTCAATACTCTCGGCAGGATTGAATAGCATATTCTTGCGAGGATCTACCTTAAGGATAAAGTATTTTAATGCACCCAGACCTACCTTGCGGGCAATCTCATTTGCCTCGGCTTCAGTTATATCAGGAAGGGTGTTTACTTTGTCTTTGCTGATATCTTTAGCATCGCTTATCATCGCTGCCATTAAATCGTCAGCATCCACGACAGTTCCTTCGCGGCTCTTCATCTTCCCGTTAGGCAACTCAACCATTCCGTAGGAGAAGTGCACTAATTCTTTTCCGAATGGGAATCCGAGACGGTCTAATAAGATGCTGAGGACTTTGAAGTGGTATTCTTGCTCATTACCTACCACATATACCATTTTGTCAATAGGGTAGTCTTGGAAACGCAGTTTAGCCGTGCCGATATCTTGGGTCATATAGACAGATGTACCATCTTGGCGCAGAAGTAGTTTTTCATCTAGACCGTCTTTGGTAAGGTCTGCCCAAACACTATTGTCATTTCGGCGGTAGAAAATTCCTGATTTCAGGCCTTTCTCTACTTCGGATTTCCCCTCTAAGTAGGTATTGCTTTCGTAGTATATCTTGTCAAATTGGACGCCCATCATCTTGTAGGTCTCGTCAAATCCGGCATACACCCATGTGTTCATTTTCTGCCATAAGGCACGTACTTCAGGGTCGCCTTGTTCCCATTTAAGAAGCATGGCTTGAGCCTCTTTCATCAGCGGTGCTTCTTTCTTGGCGGTTTCTTCGTTCATGCCTTGCTCCATTAAGGTGGCAACTTCTTTTTTGTACTCCTTATCAAAGCGTACGTAGTAATCACCGATGAGGTGATCGCCTTTCTTACCACTTGATTCGGGTGTCTCATTATTGCCAAAACGTAGCCATGCCAGCATAGATTTGCAGATATGAATACCTCTATCGTTTACGATATTTGTTTTCACTACCTTCCATCCGTTTGCTTCTTGGATTTTGGAAATGGAATAGCCGAGTAGGTTATTACGAACATGGCCTAAGTGCAAGGGCTTATTGGTGTTAGGGGACGAATATTCAACCATCATCAGTTTGCCATTGCTTGGTAATTGACCATATTGGTTATCTGCATCGATAGCACGTAATTGCTCAATCCAGAAGGCTTGATTGATGGTGATATTCAGGAATCCTTGTACAGCATTAAAGCGTTGCACAATGTGGGATGATTGTACTAAATAGTCACCAATCTCTTGTGCCACTTGTGCCGGTGCTTTGCGAGCCAATTTAACGAATGGGAATACAACCAAGGTGATGTTGCCTTCAAACTCGGGACGAGTTTTTTGCAATTGAATCATTTGATCCGTTGCTTCGACTTGATATAAGGCCTTAACTGCACCTTTAACTTGTTCTTTTAATATATCTTCTAATTTCATACTTTATTTGATGCTCTTATTTAACTGCTTTGAAGGACATATCTAAGGACTTGACAGAGTGGGTGAGAGCACCGACACTAATAAAGTCCACACCACAAACGGCATAGTCGCGTAGCGTATCAATGGTGATACCTCCGCTGGATTCTATTTCTATATACTTCTTGTTCCCGAAGTTACGAATGAATTGTACTGCCTCTTTGGTTCGTTCCGGTGAGAAATTGTCCAGCATAATGCGGTCCGGAATACCGGTTTTAAGGGCTTCTTGTATTTCGTCTAAGTTGCGAGTTTCAATCTCAATTTTGAGGTCTTTACCTTTGGCCTCGCAATACTGTTTGGCGCGGGTAAGAGCAGCGGTTATTCCACCTGCAAAGTCTACGTGGTTATCTTTGAGCAGAATCATATCAAATAAGCCGATACGATGGTTCATACCTCCACCTATTTTAACGGCTTCCTTCTCCAGATAACGCAATCCGGGTGTCGTCTTGCGGGTATCCAAAACGTGACAACCCGTATCTTCAATTAACTGCTGATATTGATGTGTTGTAGTAGCAATTCCTGACATGCGTTGCATAATGTTGAGCATTGTACGTTCTACTTGCAGCAGGCTTAGTTGCTTGCCGGTAACGCGGAACGCAATGTCGCCCGGTTTGACGGCTGCGCCATCAAAGATGAATTGCTCAATTCGCAACTCGGGGTCAAAGTAATGAATGATTTGTTTTGCTACTTCTACTCCGGCTAAAATACCAGTACCTTTGATAATGAGTTGTTGGGTACCGATTTGGCTCTGAGGAATACAACTGAGCGAAGTGTGATCACCATCGCGTATGTCTTCTTCAAACCAGATGGCAATAAGTTTTTGTAATGCTTTGCTATCCATTGTGTATAATTTTATTCAAATTCGTTGATGTTATTCAAAAAACGCTGCAAAGGTACATAAAAAATTGCATATATGCAAATTTTTATTTAACTTTACATTTTTAATTCAAAACTTATTCAACATGATTTACGGTTATATTCGCGTAAGTTCCGACAAACAAACGGTCGAGAATCAGCGGTTTGAAATTCAAAATTTCTGTAATGCAAACAACATGGAAGTAGATGGTTGGATTGAGGAAACGATTTCCGGCACGAAGAGTTACAACAAGCGGTTATTGGGCAAATTGCTTAGACGAACAAAAAAAGATGACATCATTATTTGTTCTGAATTGAGTCGTTTAGGTCGTAATTTGTTTATGATTATGGAGATTCTGAATATTTGTATGCAACGCGGTTGTTTAGTGTGGACCATCAAAGATCATTATCGATTGGGCGAGACTTTAGAAGCGAAGGTATTGGCTTTTGCGTTTGGACTATCGGCAGAGATTGAGCGCACACTTATCTCACAGCGTACGAGGGAGGCTTTAGCACGAAAGAAAGCCGAGGGGATGTCCCTCGGCCGTCCTCGTGGTACATCATTAGATGTTAAGCATTTACCTTTGTATCATCATCATAATCGGATAATGAAGTTATGCGAACAAGGGTATTCAATGTATCAAATTGCCCAGCACCTGCATGTGTCGCGTAATACGGTTAAGCGTTATTTAGAACGTTTGCGAGAAGAAGGACTAGTTACGGAAATTTAGTTCTCCTCCTTTGAGTTCAACAGTGACAGGATGGGTAGTATTGATGCGTCCGGCAATAATTTGTTTGCTGAGTTCATTAAGTACTAATCGCTGTAAGGCGCGTTTGACTGGGCGTGCACCAAATTGCGGGTCGTATCCTTCATGAGCAATAAATTGGATGGCATCGTCTGTGATGTTTAATTCTATTCCTTGCTCAGAGAGCATTTTGTGAATGCGTCCGACTTGCAGTTTGACAATTTGTGAGATATGGTCTTCGGTCAGTTCGTCAAAGTGGATGATGTCATCAATACGGTTGATAAACTCGGGCCTTACTTGTGCTCGAAGTTGCTCTTCGGTAAGGTTGCTAGTTAGGATAACGAGGGTGTTCTTGAAGTTCACTACTCGTCCCTTATTGTCGGTTAATCGGCCATCATCCAGTAATTGCAGCAAGACGTTGAATACATCGGGATGCGCCTTTTCTATTTCGTCAAATAGGATAACAGAGTATGGTTTTCGCCTAATTGCTTCGGTTAGCTGTCCCCCCTCGTCGTATCCGACGTATCCGGGAGGCGCTCCGATGAGTCGGGTGGCCGAGAATTTTTCTTGGTACTCGCTCATATCGATGCGGGTAATCATATTTTCGTCATCGAATAGATAGTCCGCAAGAGCTTTGGCTAATTCGGTTTTTCCTACACCGGTTGTGCCAAGGAAGATGAAACTTCCGATAGGTCGTTTGGGGTCTTGTAGCCCGGCACGACTGCGTCGTATAGCGTTGCTGACGGCTTCGATAGCGGTTTCTTGACCTATAATGCGTTTATGTAGTTCGTCTTCCAAATTGAGCAGTTTATCGCGTTCACTTTGTAGCATTTTGTTGATGGGTATGCCGGTCCAACGAGCCACTACTTCTGCTATATCGTCGGAGTCCACTTCTTCTTTGATGAGTGTTTGTCCACCCACGTTGGCTAAAGCCTCTTGTGCGGCTTTGATATTTGCATTTGCTGTTTGGAGTTGGCTATATCGGATCTCGGCTACTTTGCCATAATTGCCTTCTCGTTCGGCTACTTCGGCCTCTCGTTTGAGTTGTTCAATATGGGCTTTTTCGTTTTGGATGGTGGCTACGTAACCTTTTTCCTTTTCCCATTGTGCATTCATGGTGTCGCGTTGTGCATAGAGAGCAGTTAGTTGGTCATTGAGGGTTGTGAGTTTGGAGTCGTTTTTTTCGCGTTTGATAGCTTCACGTTCGATTTCTAATTGTTTGATTTGACGATCCAGGCTATCTAATTCTTCGGGCTTACTATCCACTTCCAGACGCAGTTTAGCAGCAGCCTCATCGACGAGGTCAATGGCTTTGTCAGGCAAGAACCGATCGGTTATGTAGCGAGAGGAGAGGGATACGGCGGCTATTAGAGCGTCATCTTTGATACGCACTTTGTGATGGGTTTCGTACTTCTCTTTGATGCCTCGTAGGATAGATATCGTAGCGGCTTCATCGGGTTCATTCACCATTACTTTTTGGAATCGGCGTTCCAGCGCTTTGTCCGTTTCGAAGTATTTTTGATACTCGTCTAAAGTGGTGGCACCAATAGCACGTAAGTCTCCTCGTGCTAAAGCGGGTTTAAGTATATTAGCGGCATCCATAGCGCCACTGCTTTTACCTGCTCCGACTAAGGTGTGAATCTCGTCAATAAACAGGACAATGTCTCCAGCGGCTTCGATGACTTCGTTGATGACACCTTTGAGTCGTTCTTCAAACTCACCTTGGTATTTTGCGCCGGCGATGAGAGCACCCATGTCGAGGCTATATATCTGCTTTTTTTTGAGGTTCTCGGGTACATCGCCATTGATGATTCTTAAGGATAGTCCTTCGGCAATGGCTGTTTTTCCGACACCGGGTTCACCTATTAGAATAGGGTTGTTTTTGGCGCGGCGAGATAAGATTTGTAACACGCGTCTAATCTCCTCGTCTCGACCAATAACGGGGTCTAATTTACCTTCTTGTGCTCTTGCGCAAAGGTTAATGGCAAATTTTTCTAAATTCTCTTTCTTGGTTTCCATAGTTGTATTGTTTGTAGATATTCAAGATTTTCTAGTTGATTCGTTTACAGAATATCTACAAACCTTGTACCAAAGAAAGATTTGTGACAAAATGGCAGAAGTATGACAGGTAGAATGTCAGTACTGTTGAAGATGTGTGTTGGGGTAGTAGAAGGAGAGTATGTCTTGGTAGGAGTGTTGCTGAGTAGCCATAACGGCAGCTCCTATTTGACAAAGTCCTACACCGTGCCCCCATCCGTGACCGATTAAGGTGAAGGAGGAGGGAGTATGGTGGATATCGAACCAACTGGAGTATAGGCAGGTTGGACTGAGCGCACGACGGATAGCGAGTTCTTTTCCGATGGTATGGGTGCAAAGAGTCCCTTTTATTTGGAGGCTATAAATACGTCCACTTGCTCCGCGTTTTAGGGGAATGAGGTCGATTATATCGCCAAAGTCGATGCCTGTTTTTTGGAGTAGGATATCGTGTAATTCACGGTTGGTGTAGGTGACTTCCCAATCGTGGAAGTCAGCTGTTTCTTGGTCGTATTGATTAAGAACGGTGCGTAGAATAGAAGCATCGTGGGTGTTGCAATAGTGGCATTCAACGGATTGCAGGTAGGGGTAATCGATGTCTTCCCAACAGGTGGAGAATAATTCGGTTTTTCCTCCGCAACATTTATAGAATCGGCAATCGCATAACTCGGAAGAATGCGTTGTGTCGGACGAGAAGGTTAGTACTTGTCCGACTGTTTCTCGGACGGCTTGTACGGCACGCGCATTCATCCGTCGTAATCCTTCGTAACGCTGACAATGGTCATCAGCGCACACATCAAATCCAACGTGACCACCATCTTCGAAAGCTGCTTGGCGGATATTCTTACGTTGTTTTTCTCGTTGTAGTAGTCGTAGTACCCAACTGCGGGATATGACGGCGTGTGCTTTGAGCAGTTCAAGGGGGCTATCTGCAGACATTTCGGATGATATGACGGAGCAGAGATAGTCCTCAATATCGATTATGTTGACGGCTGTTTGGGTGCCGTCGGGATTATGGAGTATTTCGAGTTGTCCGGCAAATTCCTGGTCCTCGTTGCGATCCCAATGGAAACCAATGCCAATCCGAACGTTCTTGAGAAGGAACGTTTTATCATTTTGCACAAAGTCTATTTGTGGAGCCGTTAGTATGCCAACACGTATTTTCATAGTGTTATGATCCTTGCTTCTACTCCCGTTCTACCCCCGTTAAACTACCGATGTACTACCGATAAGTACCCGTCAAACACCCGACGCACACAGGGCAATGCGTGCTTGCAGTTCCCAAGTGCGAATACGGTCCTTATAGAGGTTATTGCGGTTCATTGTTTCGATGTCGCAGTTGGCATCCGAGTTGTCGTCCCAGCGTCGGCAATTGTACAACACGTTGTAGATGCGTCCTATTTGGTATTCACGACTGATACGCAGACCAACGGCATAGTCTTCTCCGTATTTGGTGGTGGGGAAGTTGAGTGTTCTTAATAGTGGTGTCCAGAAGGCGCGAGGTGCACCTAATCCGTTGATACGCAGTGCATTGTTGCGTCCATTGTCGGGCGTCCATTCTTTATGGTCAATGATGCCGGGAGGAAGAGGTGAACCATTGATATCAGTTAATTGGTAGGAACCAATCACCATGGCGCAGTTTTGAGTATGGAAGGCATCGATGATTTGCTGGACGGTAGTTGGGTCGAAGTAGGTATCATCGGAGTCGAGTTGGATAGCAAAACGTCCGCAAAGAGGGTGATGGAAGGCGCTATTCCAGTTGCCTCCAATGGCGTGCCAAGTGGAATCCTGTGGAATATAGATGAGGTTGTCATGTCCTTCGGCAAGGATGCTTTTGATGACATCCACGGTGCCATCAGTGGAGTTGTCATCCACGACGATGACGTTGTATCGATAGGGGGCTTGAACTTGTTGGCTGAGGGCACTATGGATAGCGTCTTTGATGGTGCGAACTCGGTTCTTGCATGGGATGACGACGCTAGCCTCGTAAGCGAAGTCTCCTTCATGAATATTGACACTCTTGAAGGAGGGTTTGAGATACCCACCAATGGCTTTGAGGTGGTTGGTGACGCAAATCTCCATTTCTTGTTGTACGCCTCGGTTGCGAGGATCAACATAATCAAAGAGTTTCTCTCCGGATTTCCGCGTATCGTCCTCTATTTCATAATATAGATATTCATTGATATGTACCAATTCGCCTATGCGGCTGAGATGTAATCGTAGGTCATACCAGCCGGCGTATTGGTAATCGGTAGTCATTTGTTTGACGGCTTGTTGCAAGGCATTTGTGCGGATTAGCACGACAGCACCAAATTCAAAATCATCCCGAAGTGCTCCCATCTGATAGTCAATGACGGGGGCTGGGGTATTGTTTTGCGTGAATCGGTCGCTATAAACCATCACGGCGTTCGTATCTTCGGCAATTTGAATCATTCTCTGCTGAGCAAAGTGTACCCATTCAATGGTAGGTTTGAAGTAAATGAGAGTGAATGTATCTTGACTTTGTTGAGCAATTATACGAATGTCCTCTGATGAGCAGATTCGGCCTGGTAAAAGGAAAGGTTTCATAATGTGATTTGTTAATTTTAGTGCAAAGATATAAAAATATTTGCATATATGCAAAAAAAATAGTATTTTTGCAGCAAATTTGAGAATTATGATTGTAATAGCTGATTCTGGTTCTACGAAGACGCACTGGTGTTTGATGACGGCTAATGGTCAGTCAAGCGATATTGTTACCGATGGAATCAATCCTTTTTATCAGACGCCTGATGCGATGCGTAATAGTGTCGTTAATCAATTGTTGCCTAAGATGGCGCATTTGATGTGGGCAGGCACGATAACAAGTGTGTTTTTTTATGGTGCAGGATGTACTCCGGAAAAGGCTCCTCTTGTGCAACAAGTGCTTGCGTCCGTTTTTAAGTGTCCCGATGTTCAGGTTAATTCGGATATGGTAGGTGCTGCTCGTGGTTTATTGCAACATAATCGAGGTGTGGCGTGTATATTGGGTACAGGTTCCAATAGTTGCTTATACGATGGTGAGAAGATTATAAAGAATGTACCTTCTCTGGGATTTATTTTAGGAGATGAGGGAGGCGGTGCTGTATTAGGAAAACGTTTGGTGGCTGATTTATTTAAGAATCAATTGGGTCAGGATTTGATGGCTGCTTTTGAGGAACAATATCATATTAGTCAAGCGGACTTAATTGAGCACGTTTATCGTCAACCGTTCCCGAATCGTTATTTGGCTAATTTGAGTCGATTCTGTGCCAATCACTTAGAAGATAAACGTATTTATGAATTGGTATATGACCATTTTACGGACTTTGTTGTGCGTAATTTGGAACAGTATTACCAAGATGAAAATAATGTAGAGATTGAGGATACTAAGTCATTGCCGGTAGGTTTTATAGGTGGAATTGCGTACTATTATCAAGATATATTGCGTGAAGTATTGGATGATCTTGGCTTTACATTATCTACTATTTTGTTGGATCCAGTAGAGGGACTGAAACGATATCATCGTAAAGATGTAGTACCGACGCAAATTTAGGATGAAGATACATGAGAACATATCTGTGCTACCATATAATACGTTTGGCATTGATGTCAAAGCACGTATTATAGCAGAATATAATTCGGTTGAAGAACTGATAGAGTTGCTTAATCGGTATAAGGGCCAGCCAATCTTGCCGGTTGGTGAAGGCAGTAATCTGCTGTTCACGAAGGATTATGATGGTGTCCTTTTAATATCGCGTATGCAGCGCGCCCGCGCGATGAAAGAAGATACACAACAAGTGTGGATTGAAGCCGAAAGTGGATTAAAATTGGATGATTTGATTGCGCAATTAGTGGATATGAACTTGACGGGAATGGAAAATTTAAGTTATATTCCCGGAACGGTAGGAGCCAGTGCGGTACAGAATGTAGGTGCTTATGGGGTAGAGGCCAAAGATGTAATTGAGTCAGTTGAGACGATTGAGATAGCAACGTTGAAGCCGAAGATATTCACCAATGCGGAGTGCCGTTTTGGGTATCGTGACAGTGTGTTTAAGAATGAGTTGAAAGGACAATATGTCGTCACAAAAGTAGTTTATCGTTTGCATAAGGATGGTCCGCTTTTGTTAGATCGAGTTAAGACTATGCCCATTCCAACTACAGCGCAAGAGGTGCGCGAGTCCGTGATAACTATTCGTCGCAATAAGTTGCCGGAAGTAGGAGTTATTGGTAGTGCCGGTAGTTTCTTCAAGAATCCTGTGATTGGTAAGACTCGGTTTGCGTCTTTGAGGGAACAGTATCCCGATATGCCTTATTATGAGGAAGGAGAAGGAATCAAGGTGCCTGCTGCATGGTTGATAGAGCAATGTGGTTGGAAGGGAAAGAAAATAGGAGGTGCGCAGGTTTTTGAGAAACAACCGTTGGTAATTATTAATGCCGGTTATGCGACTTCGGCTGATATCATAGCCTTAGCGGCGGCAGTTGTGGATAGTGTTTATAAACAATTTGAAATTATGATTTCTCCGGAAGTCAATTATATATAACCTTTTATCTTTTATTTATGGCCAGTTTTATTGTAGAAGGAGGACGTCGGTTACACGGTAACATCACACCGAGTGGTGCGAAGAACGAAGCACTACAGGTTTTGTGTGCAGTTCTTTTAACTTCGGAAAGGGTAGTGATTGATAATATTCCCAATATTTTAGACGTAAATAATTTGATTGACTTATTGCGTGCGATGGGTGTAGTGGTGGAGCAATTATCGGAGCGTAAATATGCATTTACGGCCAATCGGATAGATGTTGCTTATTTGGATAGTGAAGATTTTCGTAAACGTTGTATGCGTCTGCGTGGATCGGTGATGTTGATTGGTCCGCTTTTGGCAAGGTTAGGACGCATTACTTACGCAAAACCAGGTGGTGATAAGATTGGGCGTCGTCGTTTAGATACGCATTTCCAAGGAATGATTAATTTGGGTGCTACTTATACGCATAATAATGATCTTTGTGCTTATACGTTCAGTGCCCCCCAAGGCTTGCAAGGCACGTATATGCTGTTGGATGAAGCATCAGTAACAGGCACTGCGAATATTGTGATGGCAGCAGTAATGGCTAAAGGAACCACCACGATTTATAATGCGGCTTGTGAACCTTATTTGCAGCAGTTATGCAAGATGCTTAATAAGATGGGGGCGCATATTAATGGTGTTGGTAGTAATTTGCTGGTAATAGAAGGTGTGAGCCATTTGCATGGCACGGATCATATCTTGTTGCCGGATATGATTGAGGTTGGCTCCTTTATTGGAATGGCAGCAATTACGGGCAGTGAACTGACGATTAAGAATGTTAGTTATAACGATTTAGGTATTATTCCGGATACGTTCCGTCGTTTAGGCATCCATCTGGAACAACGTGGTGATGATATCTTCATTCCTCAGCAAGACCACTATCAGATAGAATCATTCATGGATGGCAGTATCCTTAATATAGCAGATGCGCCTTGGCCAGGATTGACTCCGGACTTGTTGAGTGTTATTCTTGTTGTAGCGACTCAAGCCAGAGGTAGTGTGCTGATTCATCAAAAGATGTTTGAAAGTCGCTTGTTCTTTGTGGATAAGTTGATTGATATGGGCGCGCAGATTATTTTGTGTGATCCTCACCGCGCTGTTGTTATAGGTCATGACCACCAGATGCAATTAAGACGTAATAATATGACCAGTCCGGATATCCGTGCCGGTATTGCGATGTTGATTGCGGCTATGTCAGCCGAAGGTGTTAGTCGCATTGACCATATTGACCAGATAGATCGCGGATATGAATGTATAGAGAAACGCCTTAATGCTATTGGTGCTTGCATCAAGAGAGAGGATTAAAAGAAATATAAAAAAGAAAAGGACGTCATCGCGACGTCCTTTTTCTTAGTATTAGTCTGTTTGATTTAAGGTACAAAAAAGATTGTGTTTGTTTTCGACTGCAAAATTACTGCTTTTTTAATACCTGACCAAAGAATTTTATATGTTTTTAAGCATGTTTTGCATTTTTTAATAACTTTTTTTCTTAATTTCGTGCTAATTCTACTACTTCCAGGTCTGTGATTGCGTTTTTATCGATAGTAAAACGTAGTAAAGTTTGTGCAGTTTGCCATCCTTGTTTTCCGGCAGCCCCCGGATTCATTGTAAGGAATCCCCATTGTTTATCGTAGATGACTTTAAGGATATGTGAATGTCCGCATACAAATAGATCTATGCCTCCTTTGTTGGACGCTTTCTCTTCGGCGGCTTGCCGGAAGACGGGTAAGAGCCATGGATTGTATTTGCCGGGGTAGCCTCCGATATGGGTCATTAGTACGTTTACGTCTTCAATGCGGAATCGATATAATTCGCTTAATGAATAACGAACATCACCACTGTCCATGTTTCCATACACGGCACGGGTTGGTTTGGTTTCGCGAAGTTTTTGTAGCACCTCCATGGAACCGATATCTCCTGCGTGCCAAATCTCGTCGCAACTTTCTAAATAAGGCATGACCCGCTTATCAAGCAGGCCATGAGTATCTGATAGTAATCCGATGCGTGTCATTGTTCTTCGTGAATTTCACCATTTTCAAATCTGATTTTCCTTCCGGGGAAGAGTTCCGGCCACCGTGGGTTATGTGTGGACATAATGACGGTCATTCCTGCTTGTGAAATAGAGTGGAGCAATCGCATAATTTCTTCACCTGTTTCTTGGTCTAGATTGCCGGTAGGTTCGTCAGCAAGAATAACATCAGGGGTGTTGAGTAGTGCGCGAGCAATGACAACGCGTTGTTGCTCTCCTCCGCTGAGGTGATAGGGCATCTTGTAACCTTTGTCGCCCATTCCGACTTGTTCCAGTACTTCTCTGGCTTGGACGCGCATCATCCTTTTGTCTTTCCAGCCTGTAGCTTGTAGAACGAACAAAAGGTTATCTTCAACACTACGGTCGGATAGTAGTTGAAAATCCTGAAAGACAACACCTATTTTGCGTCGTAAGTAGGGTACTTGGTGGCGACGAATAGACGGCAGATCGTAACCTAAGAAAGTAGCTTGTCCGCTGTAGATTGGCAATTCGGCATAAAACGTTTTGATGAGGGATGATTTACCAGTTCCCACTTTACCTAACAGATACACAAAATCGCCTTGCTTGATGCGCAAGTTAACGTGTTTAAGTACGGTTTGTTCTCGTTGCCTAATTTCAACGTCTTGATAGTCAATTAGTTCCATTATTCTGCGTCTAATTTGGCCTCAATCTCTTTGAGTTGTTTCTTAAGTTGGTCTATCTTCTTTTGCATGTCATCCACTAATTTATTAGCGGTTTTTGATTTGCTAGTGAAGAAAAGTATATTATTTTCGGCCGTTTTGATTTCTTGCGTTAGATTTTCATGAAGGCGTAGTAATTTATTTCTGTCACCATCTTGTACGGCGGCCATATTGCGAGATTTAATGCGCTCTTCACGTGCTGTTTTGTTTGCTTCGCGCCGACGATTGAAGAAACTATCACATGTTTCCGAGAATTCTTTCCAAAGAGCGTCGCTATATTTGTGCGCAACAGGTCCGATTGTCTTCCATTCTGTTTGCAATGCGATTAAGGCTTTTTGTGCTTCTTGCCAAGCATCACTGGAAGCCAATTCTTGTGCGCGAGCAATAAGTTCGCGTTTACGCTTCATATTCATGCTGAATGTATCACGCATTTGTTTATAGAAAGCTGTTTTGGCTTGATAAAAACTATCTACGATGGCGCGATATTCGTCATAAATGGATTGGTTCTGTTTTTTTGGAGCAAAGCCAATTTTTCTCCATTCTTCTTGAACGGATTGTATTTTAGCATTCATATCGTCCCATGCTTTGTTGGAACGTAAGTTGGACCAATCTAAGGTTTTAAGTTGCTCAATGAGTGCTTGTTTTTTCTGTAAGTTTTCTTGCTCTTGAGCGTGTAAGGTATCAAAGAATGCCTGATGCTTTTTATTAATGATGGTGCTTGCCTCTTTGAACCGATTCCATAACTCTTCACGTAGTTCGCGGGCTACAGGACCTATTTCTGCCCATTCGTCATGCAATTGTTGTAAGGCACGACTAGCTTCAATGACGTTCTCGTTATCTTTAAGTTTTTCTGCAGCCTCGCAGAGGAGTGTTTTCAACTCAAGGTTCTTCTTGAAATCCAAGTCACGTAATTCAATATTGATTTTGACCAAATCATAGAATTGTTCTTGGTATTGGTTGTATTGCTTCCAGATTTCTTGAGTTTTGGTAGCAGGAACTTGTCCGATTGTCTTCCATTCGGTTTGCAGATCACGCATGCGTTTCATTTTATCCATCACGTCAGCGGTCTCGCTTTCTGCCATTTCCTTCATTTGGGCAATGATGTTCTCTTTACGCAGCAAGTTCTGTTGCATTTCTTCGTCTAAGGCTTTTTGCACTTCTGCTCGTTTTGCTTTGTATGTGTTGAGCATCTCTCGGAAGACCTGTTCTGTCTCGTCTAAGACGGGTTGCCAATTCTCTAAGGCTTGTCCAGCAGCAGCGGCCGCTTCTTCGGCTGCTTTTTTTAGAGCGGCTTGTTCTTCGTGATATTGGCGGTAGAACTTGTTTTTGAGTTCTTCCACTTGTTCTTTTACTTCCTTAACATCCTGATCGAGCAGGGCTTTTAACTCTTCTACGAGAGTTTGTTTATCGTTTGCCATAGTAGTAACGCCTTGTGGCGGAGTTCATTAACGGTTGCAAATTTACAAAGAAATTCGCATATATGCAAATTTATTTGCAATTTTTATGAGGTGTAGTATTAAATCGTGTATATAAATGGAATAGTATAGGTGGAATAATGAATGCCATAGCCACTACAGTAGTCATTCCGATGAGGGTGACCGCACCGAGAGAGAACATAGCGGGGTGCTTGGCAAAGACAAGTACACCAATAGCCATCAGCATAACAAGTGCGGACAAAATAATAGATTGTTTGTATTGTTTAAGTAAGCGTTCTCCCATTCGTTCTTGATTAATGAGTCCTTCTACCACAAAGATAGTATAATCGTCTCCTTGACCAAAAATGAAGGTGGCTAAGATAATATTAACGATATTAAATTGCAGTCCGAAGATGTGCATGCAAGCAAAGATAATCACCCAACTGAGTAGCATGGGAATAAAGGCGATTATTCCTAGAGCTATACTGCGGAAACTTAGACACAAGAAGATGAAGACAATTACTGAGCAGGCAATGCCTATGTAGTCAAAATCTTGTGTAAGCATGGTTGCTACTTGGGCATTTATTCTTTCTAAGTCAAATCTGCCTGGCCATAATGCGGCTAAGGTGGCAGGTTGATACAAATCTTCTTGAATCGGTTTTTGGTTTATGATGGCAGCAAAGGGGACAAATGCATCTTCGCGGAATCCGAGTGCTTGTCCTGTCATTGTTACTTGTTGCACCAAACTATCTGCATTATGCGTAGTGAAGTAGTCGTTCCATTTGGTGATTCGTTGCTCTAACTCTGTGCGAGCCGATTCTGCTAAATAGAGCGGTTGGTCGGATACGGATGATAAACTCTCAAACCATGCAAAATCCTCTCGTTGCTGTTGGGTCATATAGTTGATATGACTGATATTGGGATCAAAGAGCGAACGCGAAGAAGTAATGATATCAATTCCGGCAAAGATAACAACAATGGTTAGTACCAAAATGCCAATAAGCGTTCGATTAAGGGGTAGATGATTCAGTATCCTGCAGTGTATCTCTCGAATTGTGGTATGTGTAGTGGACATCAGGTGGGGTAGGAACAATATGCAGAAGAGGATTGTTCCCAACAACATGGCTGCCGCAAAAATACCTAATTGTTTCAAAGCCGGAGAATGTAGTGGAATTAGTACGAGGAAGGCTCCGATGGTGGTTATGTTACCAATAATGAGCGGTGAAAGCACTTCTTGCAAGGTTTGCCGAATCGTTTTTGTATAGCGTTGATGAACGAGCAAGTGCAAAGGATAGTTTACACTAATTCCAATCAAGATTGCACCTATTCCAAGTACAATGACGGATACTTGGCTCACAAAGACATACAAGGCTGCCATCCCGAATAGCCAGCCAAATCCAATAGCGAAAAAGATGAGTGCGATATCGCGTTTGCGAGGAAAGGCATATAGCAATAGTGCGAGAATCAGTATAATTGAGAGCAGGATGGCTCCGATGGAGTCGTGCTTGATTTGTCGTGCATTGTTGACCGCAATGACAGGTGCACCTAATAAACGAATAGTGATGGAAGGGAAGTGTTGCATTACGGTTCGTATGGATGTGTTGAGCGAGTCAATCAATATGGCATTGTTGCCGGTCTCTGTGCTGCCGTAAGGGGAGTCATAGAAAGCAAATCCGCGTTGGCAGTCGCTCGTCATCATATATCCATTATAGGATGTAAAATCGGACATTGCTCCAGCGTATTGACCGGATAATCCGCGAACTAATGGTACTAAATGCAGAGGGTCTTGCGTGATTGCCGGATAAAGGAAGGAAGTGCCCGGCATTGAGAGTAACTGCTTATCACCCATTAAGATAGCCTGTAAAGTATCACTGTCGGCGTAGATGCTGTCTAATAAACAATATGCCTCATCCGTCATAAAGTATGGCAGATGCTGATAAATATAGTCTAGGCGCGTTAATACACCATCTAAATCCACTTCGGTAATGGCATCATTATGCAAATCCGCAAAGGCATCTATGGCTTGTGTGATGGAGTCAGGATCTGCGCCATCAAAGATAACCACAATACGTGAAGCCTCGTTGATGGACGAATACACCTGCAT
>JAGHTR010000035.1 GCA_018065205.1 Candidatus Colicola caccequi | reverse complement strand
AGTGCTCTAAGCACCGTTGTATTATTTTGGTGTGCTCTAAGCACTCTGCCAATGTCGGCTCAAGTGGCAGCCAAAAATAAAGCCGACAAAGACACCCAGTCTTATCGTTACGAAATCGAATGTGCAGGCAATGCGCAACCCGGTTCATACTTGGTGAAAGTATGGAGCTATAGTAAGAAAAAAGCCGTGGCAGAAAACCAATGCCGCAAAAATGCAGTGCATGGCGTACTATTTAAGGGCTTTGGTGGCGGTGACGGTTGCATAGCACAACGCGCTATTATTCCCAATGCCGGAGTAGAAGATGCCAATAGAATTTATTTTGATAGATTCTTTGCCGAAGGTGGCGAATTCATGAAATACGCTTCTATTGTAGGCGGTACCATGGAGACCGTTAAGGTCGGTAAGGAATATAAAGTGGGCAATGTGGTGAATGTGCGCAAAGATGAATTGCGTAAAGCCATGGAAGATGCAGGAATAATCAAATCATTTAATGCAGGATTCTAATATGAAAAAAAGTGCTATTGTATTACTTATCGGCTTAATGGCAGTCCTTATGGTAGGCTGTGGCCGATATCGCTCTCAAGCCAGTTACGAAATGCCCAGTCAGGTGCTAAGCGCCAATTATGACGGCAGTTATGTCATTCGTGTTCGCGTCCGCGCTCGTAATGGCGCCATTGCCTTTACGGATGGTCAGCGCAAAGCCGTTAAAGAAGTGCTTTTTGATGGCGTTGCTGCCGGCTCGAATGGTATAGAAGCATTGAAACCTATTTGCTTTGATAAGAACATCCAAGCAAAGCATGAGGATTACTTTAACGCCTTCTTTGCTGATGGCGGAGATTGGACTAAATACGCTTCCCTAAAAGATAAACGTACCGGAACGACCAAATATGAACGGGACGGTAAACAAATGGTGGAAACGGTTGTAGTAACCGTTAATCGCAGTGAATTGAAGAAACGTATGCAGGATGATGGTATCATCCCTGCCCAAAATATGTACGAATTATGAGAAAAATGTTATTTATGGTGGCCCTTTGTGTAGCCACAGCCGTAAGTGCACAAATCAAAAAACCCGAACTGATGGTCTTCCCATCTGAGAACTGGTGCATCAATAATGGGTATTATACCGAAGTAACCAATTTGGATTATCAGCAGAAAGTACCGGCTTATCGAGAGGCGCTGCAGCAAAATACCCAACTTAAAATGGCTATTGCCAAAATAAACGATTTATTCGCTGCCCGTCAGTTCCCTCTTGAGGACCTTGAGCAAACCCTTAAGAACATAGAGCAAGAGCGGGCTGAGGATAATCTGACTACCTCTAAGAACGGTAATGAATTAGCAGAAACGTTGCTTGACCAACTGAGTCGCGTGGCAAAGGCCGACATTATCTTGGAACTGACTTGGGAACTGAATGACTTAGGTCCCAAACATAGCCTGACGTATATATTGGAGGCTAAAGATGCCTACACCGCCAAATCCATCGCAGCCGTTAGTGGCACAGGCGCTCCATCTATGTCCGCCGATGTAGCCACCCTGCTCGAAGAAGCCATCGTCGCTAATATGGATAACTTCCAAAACCGTTTGATGGATCACTTCGCCGAAATGCAGGAAATGGGACGTGAAGTGCGTATTGATATCAAAGTCTTTGCCGATAATGCCGCTGGCATAGACCTCGAAACAGAATACGGAGAGGATGAGTTGGGTGATATAATCCAACGTTGGATGGCTCAGAATACCGTTAACCAACGTTTCTCACTGAAAGCAGCCAGCGAAACACACATGGACTTTACACAAGTGCGTATCCCTTGCTACGACGATTATGGCATTGCTATGGATGCCGCTGCATTCGCTAAGAAACTCCAAAAAGCCTTGAAAAAAGAACCTTTCAAAATCCCTGCTAAGGTTATGATGAAAGGTTTAGGCAGAGCCGTAATTATTTTAGGCGAGAAATGATTAACGCAAACGTAAACTAATTAAACAAGTAGCAATATGAAGAAAATCAATATATTAGGTGCAGCATTATTATGCTCCCTTACCCTTCTTGCGCAAACGCAATATTTGCCATTATCTGTTTATGTGGAGGACTTATTAGAACCATTCCCTGAGACGGCTAAAGTACAAGTGACTAATAAACTGAACCAAATGCTGACCCAACAGGGTATTGCTTCCTTAGATAATAATAGCCAGTTCGTGCTGACCGTCTTTATGGTGCCTCAGGATAAAGATGTGGTACCCGGACCTCCTATGCAAATCGTAGAAACGATGGATGCTAATCTGTACATCGCTGATGTGGCACAACAAACAGTGCTGGCTACTACATCGCAGGAAATTAAAGGATTGGGACGCTCCGAAACACGAGCTTACATGGATGCAATTAAACATCTCAATATCAGTTCCCCTGCCATTGCACAATTTATCGAAACCGGTAAGAACAAAATCATTGCCTACTATAATAGCGAGGCTCCCCGTATCATGAAGGAAGCAAAGGCCTTGGCACAAATGCACGAGTATGAGAAAGCCCTCTATATGTTGGTCACCATTCCTGCACAATGCCAACATTACGATGCTGCTATCGCTACTTCCTTGGATGTGTTCAATGCTTATCAAACGTATGTGTGCCAACAAAACCTGCAACAAGCACGCATGGCGTGGGCTGCTGAACAAAATGCTGAAGGAGCTAAAAAAGCCGGAGAATATCTGGCTCAAATATATCCGGATGCAGGATGCTATGGCGAAGCCATGGATTTGTATAAGGAAGTTAAAAATAAAGTGTTGGATGATTGGAAGTTCGAGATGAAACAATATCAAGATGGCGTCGACCTGGAGAAACAACGCATCGATGCTGCCCGCCAAGTGGGTATAGCCTATGGCAACCACCAACAGCCAACAACTACCAATATTGGCTTCCTTAGATAACTACAAGGAATCAAATAAGTTATAAATCGTTCTAACATGAATATGAGAAAGCAAATACTTGCCTTCTGCTTGTTATCTGCATTAGTCGCTGCTGCGCAACCTGTCAATACAATGGATTACAAACGTAATTCATTGGCTAATATGTTGGTATATCATCCTGAAGATGAGTTTGGACCTAATATATACGAGGCTTATTTGGCTATGCCTCTGCCCGATAAGTATGATGACCATAATCTAACATGGCGAATCATCAATAATAATGATGTAACCGGCGTACAATACAATAAATCAGGCCTCTATAAAGCTAAATATGGTCACGTATTGTCTTCGTCAGAGATGAAAAAAAACGCCGCCTATATCGAGAACTTGCTTAACCAACACCAGATAGGTAAATTGCTTGTTGCTAAATGGTTTAACTTGCAAGGCGATAGTGTCCATACTGCCACTTTTAATACCGAATTGATTCAGCAACGTGGACAATACAATGCTTCTGA
>JAGHTR010000120.1 GCA_018065205.1 Candidatus Colicola caccequi | reverse complement strand
GCTTTTAATTTCACCAAGGACAATATCGTGGCTGAACTCACTCGTCTATTGACCGATGAACCGTATCGCCAAAAGATGCTTGCAGACTATGCTGAGATACGCTCTATCTTAGGGCGCTTAGGTGGTTCCGACCACTCTGGTGTTAATTTCTCCGCCGCTACCTCCGCCGCCAAACGAATAGTATCGTTGCAATAACCTTGACTTTTCCTAAATAAGGTAGACCTCGGCCTTGTTCACAAAAAAGTGAACAACTCCAAATCTTTCCTCTTCTTAATCTTTTGCGGGGCAGAAAACAATTCGTTTCTGCCTCGCTTCTTACACATTACCCCACTAACCAGGTTTGGTTTTTGACGGAATAAATAGGGACGAAGGGCAATAAGATAGGTGTGCTCTTTTTATAACGAAGATAGGCTTCGTCCGTTCCATAATTATGGTCTTGCCGTAATTCCAGACGACGAGCACCACTGAACATAATATAGATGATACCGATGTATCCCAATAAAGCCATTAACCATTGCCACCAAGTGTGATAAGCACCTATACCACAAACAAAAACACCGGTCCACAAGAGAACTTCACCCAAATAATTCGGGCAACGCACAATGCGATACAGACCTGTATCCACAAAACGGTTAGGATTGATTTTCTTAGCCACATTCTTTTGATGATCAGCCCATGCTTCCATAACAATTCCAAAAGCAGCAATGGCAACACCTATCCATGCTGTAATCATATTATCGCTCAATCCATCTGCTGCGTTCTGGACGCGGAAGATAATGGGAGAGGTTTGGCATAAATACAATAGCACACAACTGAGCCAAATAGCAACTAAAACCATTGGCTTATAGTCTGTATTGTTCTTTACATCCAAGCTGACCGTTTTAGTGTAATTTTTGTTGCGTAACTCACGGAAAAGTAGATACGTAGCCAAACGGCAACCATAAAACATCAACAATAAGAGCATCAATCCCGTAGCCCAAGTTAGACTATGAAAATGAATAATAGCAACAGCCAATGCTATGCCTGCTACACTGTATCCATAGCCAATGGATATAAACCAAATGAAGCGTTTAAAACCTACGGCATCAATAGCCATTGTTAACAAGGTAAGAATGATAAATGTAACTAACATAAGTTGAGAAATTAAAGTTTATTACTATGATTGAGTGAATATACTAAACATAGTACAAAAATCGTGCAAAACGTTTAGTATCCAAAAAAACTGCCGGGCACAGGACGTGCCAAGCAGTTTTTTTAGCAATTAACCAATTAGCAATTAGCCAAGTAGCCAATTATTCTGCGGGAAGCATAACGACTTCAAATACATTGCCTGAGGCAACCAGTTGTTTGAGCATAGCCTGAACTTTCTCGCCGGTAATGGCATTGACTGCGTTCTCGTAGTCGCTAACCAAGTTGGTGCCGCATTTCTCGTAGTTAACAATGGCATCTAACCACCAACTGTTTTGCTCCAAATCTTCTTTGTGACTCTTGAGTAAGATCTCTTTGTCTTTCTGAACATCTTCAGCCAACGGACCATTGTCAATAATCGTCTTCACTTCTTCGTGGATAATCTCCATCAGTCGCGGTTGCTTAGCCGGATCGGTGTCAAACTGCATCAATAGCACTGCCTTATCAACCGGCTCTGCAGAGACCTTTGCATACGTTCCTACGCCATACGAGCCACCTTCACGTTCACGGATACTCTCCATGTAACGACGATCTAAAATCATACCAATCAGTTCAACGGTTAAGGCATTCTCCAAGGTATAGGGGATATCGTATGATGTATATTGGATGCGGTTGCTGGCGGTCTTGGTCTCCATTTCACGAGTGAAATAGTTTTTGGCAATTCCGGTAGGTACGCGTACACCATCATCCGTGCAATGCTCTTTCTTCTTATTGCCTTTTAATCCGCCAAGGTACGTGCAAATTAACTGCTGAACAGCAGCATCCTCCGGATCAATATTTCCAACGAAGACAAAAGTAAAGTCGGCGGCATTAGCAAAACGTTTCTGACAGATGTTATAACATTTCTTTACATCCATCTCGCTGACCGTCGTCTCATTCAATAGAATGGCTCGTGGACTATGATTAGCAACCATAGTGGCAATAGAGTCCTTGAACGCTGCCTTTGGATTGGTGGCTTTATTCTTCATCTGACTCTCTAAAATCTTACGAAGTGATGCAAACGCTTCGGCATCTTTGCGAGGAGCCGTGAATCCTAAATAGGTGAGTTGCAGTAGTGTCTCAAAGTCTTTTACACTAGAGTTGCCCACAACATCCTCCGTGTACTTATCGATACCGTAATTCAGTCCTACTGTCTTGCCGGCTAACATCTTTTGCAAGTCATTCATAGAGAATTGACCTAAGCCCATAAAATCCATGGCTGTTCCGGCTAACATAGCGTTCAGTAATTCGTCTTGCTTGAGAACGGCTAAACCTCCCCATGAATAAGCATTCATCAAAATCTCATCTTGCTTGAGTTGGGTGGGACGAAGGATAACCTTTACACCATTGGACAAGGTCCATTCTGTTGTACCAAGAGTCTCGTTATGATTAACTTTCTTAATCTTACCTGCTTTAGGCATTTTCTTAATTAGGCTCTTTTCTACCACCGATGCCTTGGGTGCTTCAATCTCCAATTCGGTACGATGAGCAAGTGCATCTTTAATCTCGGCTTCAGTAGGCAGGTCATTGCCCTCTTTGTCCGGAGCCTGAATCATAGCAATCACATTCTTGTCGGTGACATATCCGGCTGCTACTTGATTGAGTTGAGCTGTTTGGATGGACGGCAACATCATCTTAATAATTTCCAATTCGGTGGCAATGCCGGGAATGGGTTCGTGCTCCAAATAGTTGCTCAGATACTCCTTCACATAGTTGATGCTCTCTGTCTTATCACGCTCGTTGTACATCTGCTCATAATCATTTGTCAACAGAGCCTTGGCGCGTTCCAATTCGTCTTCGGTAAAACCATAACGGCGCATCTTCTCTACTTCCGTTAGCAATAGATTAAAGGTCTCTTTTACTTTACCATCCTTGGCTACTAAACGGCAATAGAAAGCATCTTGGGTAGGCACCAAATCCGTATATGCCATAATACCTCCGATAAACGGTGCATCCGGTTGCATAATCTTTTCTTGCAACCGCTCGCTCATAATACGATAAACTAACTCATTGAAGATATTATACGTAAATCCTACAATCGTGGATTTATACTCAGTAGGAATCGGTTCGTGCTTGAAAAGAAGAGTGACTATAGATTGTTGCTGCTCCTTGTCTGTCAAAATACCGATATGCGGTTCGTCATTCTCAGGAATAACTTCGTAGGGACGTTCGCCATAGTTCTCACGAGCAGGTACATTCGCCCAAAGGTCCTTAATCTTTTGCTCAATCTGATCTACATCTATATCACCTACAATCACGAGTGCCTGATTATCCGGACCATACCATTTTTTATAATACGCGCGCAACGCGTCATACGCGAAATTATTAATGACTGCCGTATCACCAATTACATCACGAATAGCATACTTCGTGCCGGGGAACATCACCGCTTGACCGCGTGACCACATACGGCGAGCTGCCGTACGACCTGTACGCCATTCCTCACGGATAACTCCGCGTTCGGCATCAATCTCTTCGGGCAATAGACTAACTGAACAACTCCAGTCATGCAAAACCAATAAGGCACTATCTACAATGCCCTCGCGAGTGGTAGGTACATTGCTCAATCGATACACGGTTTTGTCTAAGGATGTATAGGCATTGATGTCTCCACCAAAATTCACTCCTTGCTTCTCAAAGTACTCAATAATACCCTTGCCTTGGAAATGCTCTGTGCCATTAAAGCACATGTGCTCCAGGAAATGTGCTAAGCCGTTTTGGTTGTCTTCCTCGAGGATGGCACCTACACGTTGAGCAATATGAAACTCACAACGCTCTTTAGGTAACTCGTTGTGACGGATGTAATAAGTCAGGCCATTCTCTAAATGACCTACACGGACGGCTGAATCAATCGGCAGTGATTGGATCGGCTGTTGTGCTAATAGCATCGTTGCTGCCATCAATGGTAGCAGAATCAGAATCTTTTTCATTGTTAATATTGTTTTCTTTTACGTTCTCGTTTGCGTTTGCGTTTTCGTTTACGTCAATTAACTCATCATTACGACTCTTCCAGGGACGCGGACCTAATATGCGTTCTACGTCGTCGGAAGTAATCACTTCTTTTTCAATCAATAATTGTGCCAAGGCATTATGCCCTTCTTTGTTTTTCTCTAAAATTTCTTTGGCACGTTTCATTTGACTATCAATCAACGCTTGCGTCTCTTTGTCAATTGTCTCCGCTGTTTTGTCGGAATATGGTTTTTGCAGGCTATATTCGCGTTGACCGGTGGAGTCATAGAAACTAACATCCTTCAGTTTATCCGACATACCATAATAAGCCACCATGGCATAGGCCTGTTTCGTGGCTCGCTCCAAATCGTTGAGCGCACCGGTGGATGTTTGTTCCAAGAATAATTGCTCGGCTGCTCGACCGCCTAATAACGAACACATCTCATCCAATAGATGCTCTTTGTTAGTCAGTTGACGTTCTTCCGGTAAGTACCATGCTGCACCTAATGCCATTCCACGAGGCACAATAGTCACCTTAACCAGCGGATTGCCCCAACGCAATAACCATGAGATAGTAGCATGTCCTGCTTCGTGATATGCGATGCTCTTCTTCTCATCGTCCGTCATAATCTTGTTCTTGCGCTCCAAACCTCCAATGATACGATCTACCGCATCCATGAAGTCTTGCTTGCCTACGGCTTTGTGGTCATTACGTGCTGCTATCAATGCTGCTTCGTTACAAACATTGGCTATGTCTGCTCCAGAGAATCCGGGCGTCTGCTTGCTCAGGAAATTAACATCTACGCTGGCATCTAACTTAAGAGGTTTGAGATGCACATTAAATATCTCCTTGCGTTCCTTCAAGTCCGGCAGTTCAATACGTATCTGACGATCAAAACGACCGGCTCGCAAAAGAGCACTATCTAATATCTCGGCACGGTTGGTCGCTGCTAAAATAATCACACCCGAATTGGTGCCAAATCCATCCATCTCGGTTAATAACTGATTCAGCGTGGACTCGCGCTCGTCATTGCTGCCCGTCATCACATTCTTGCCACGTGCACGGCCAATGGCATCAATCTCATCGATAAAGATAATGGCAGGAGCCTTCTCTTTGGCTTGACGGAACAGGTCTCGTACGCGGCTTGCACCCACGCCAACGAACATCTCCACAAAGTCTGAACCGGACATACTGAAGAATGGTACATCGGCTTCGCCGGCTACGGCTTTAGCCAGCAAGGTCTTACCTGTGCCCGGAGGACCTACCAAGAGCGCTCCCTTCGGAATCTTACCTCCTAAGACAGTGTATTTCTTGGGGTTCTTCAGAAAGGCAACAATCTCTTGAATCTCTTCTTTGGCTCCTTCCAATCCGGCTACATCCTTAAAGGTAACCTTGTCCTTCTTGTCCTTGTCAAAGATTTGTGCCTTGGCTTTGCCTACACCAAAGATACCTCCTGCTGCTCCGGCAGCTCCACGGCTCATCAATACAAGGAAGAGGAAAATCAAAAGGATGGGAGCAATATTGACTAAAAGCAAATACCAAATATCGTGGGAAGAGGCATACGTAACATCTACTGCCACTTGATTTTGTTCCTTCCGACTTTGATTGAGGGATTCTATCCATTTACTGAACTCTTCTACACTCGGTACTTGAGTCTGTAATGCTCCTTTTATGTTCTCTCCCTCTTCACGACTGCCAAATACCTGAATAAAGTTTTCCGACCGCACAGTAGCCTCGGCTTTACGGTCATCGCTTACTTTAATTTCCTTGATATAGCCATTCTCAACGTAGGCTGCAAATTGTGTATAACTGAGTTCCTTGCTTGTGGTCTTTTTACCTGTTGGATTATACAATAAAAAATATGCTAATCCGCCAAATAATAAAATGTAATACAACCACCGCCAACCTTTCTTAGGTTGTTGTGGAACTTGTTTCTTAGGTTGTTCTTTCTCCATAACTCTAAACTCTAAACTCTAAACTCTAAACACTAACTTTCCCACCCGTCAAAGACTTCTGGTCCGTATTCGTTGTCTTCGTCTTTGTCATGCAACGGAGCCCATAACTGCGCAAAGAAAGGATTGCGTTTGGATTCTTTATCCCAAGCCCAAGGACGAGCATTGGGTTCATCTTTGTATGGATAGGGGAAACAATCCGGGCACCAGTGGCCGCCTAATAGAATCAGTCTCGGTGTAGCGGTAAAGACATGCCCTTGTGCACATTGCCATTGCAGTGGGGTATCCCAGTCGCCCTTCGTCATTTGAGTACTTAGGCACTTGCCTCCACGGAAGGCTGCTGCTTTCTGCATATCTTCAATGGTGAATTCGGACATAGGCTTATTCTCGTCATATCCGTGATCCAAAATAACGGCTTCTTCGCTGTTGTGACTCAAATCCATTTCGCTCCAGGGACGAATGGCTTTGTAGGCTTCTAAACTGCCATAGTAAGCATGAATGCGCTGCTCCTTGTTATTCTTGATCCACCATTGTGTACCATGTTCCTTGCTCATCGCCATCGCTTTCATCGCTAATTTGACGATGTGAGGTACTAAGTGACTTAGATAAACCAACTTACTGCGTACAGCAAACTTAAGACTGCCGGGCAACGTGTCACTCTTAGCCATTTGTTTGAAGTATTCCTTGACGGGCACATTGGCGCGGAAATGCATGTAGTTCTCCAATACATCTCCGTCTAAATACCACATACCATGGAAATTGCGGGTGGTGAACCAGTTACTCTCAAAAATCTTCTCCGGTTTAGGACAACCAATCGCATTCAGCAATAGACATTCAAACTCATAGTTGCTTAGACGATATTCCTTTCCTGATCCAATATTATAATAATGTTTCCAGAACTCTTCGGGAACATTATCACGGCAGCAACGCTCTAATAAACGACCACTATCTTCCACCGTAGCCCATTCCAAGACGCCACGAATAGGTACATGGAACATAATAGGATCGTAGTTCTTCAAAATAGCAGGGTATAAAATACCGGATTGACGCAGACTAACCCAACGCTTGATAGGCGAATTGGTAATAATACGCTCGGCTATAGCCTTAGTGATACCATAGTGATCGTATGCGCTTACACAAATAGGGTCACCGGTGCGTCCCCAATGTAAAGGTTCACGGCGGTCTCCCATTTGTGCTACACTGCCTATATAAACAACCTTAGGCTGCTTATCTATCGGCTGGGCCAATACGGCATCGCGGATATTCTTGGCTGCTGTTAAATTGGTCTTGCGGGTTTGCGTTGGACGATAGTCCGCCTGAGGACTAACCATACCACCAACATGCAATACAACATCGCTGCCGGTTACACCTTTTAAAACATCTTCGTATTTGGTTAAATCACCCCAAACAACTTCAATCTTGTCGGTATAGGCAACTAATTTAGCCTTGTTCTTCTGACTGGGACGTGCCAATACACGTACTTTGTATTGGTCCGGATAACGTAATAACTCTTGTAATCCTGCTCCGCCCATGGTGCCTGTCGCACCGGTTAAAAATACTGTTTTCATATATTATCCTTTAATTAAATTCTTCCATTTATCTTTCACGAATCGCTTGGTGTCATGTGTGACTTGTAACCACCAATGGGTGAGAATCTGCGCTTCCTCGTCTTCTAACTCTTGCACTACTTGCGCTGCATTTCGATCAGAAATAACAAGCAATTGGTCTCCCACTTGTAATTCGGTCTCTCCTGTTGGCACAAAGAAACTCTCTCCCCGACGAGCCATGATGACCAAGGTGTGTTCAGGCACGTTCAAGTCCTTCAATTGATGACCATTCTTCATCAACTCCTCTGTTACTTCTCTTTCCCATGCCGATGCCTCGATGTCTTCCGGTAAGTCTATATCAAAGTACTCTAATTTACGCTCGGCTTGTTGAGGTTGCGCTAATTTGAGTTTTTGCGCAATCGAATTAAGGCTCGTTCCTTGCACCAATAAACTGACAATTGTGCACATGAACACAATATTAAAAATAAGGTTGGCTTGAGGTACATCTTGCGATTCACATAGAATGGCGAAGATAATAGGCACTGCACCTTTTAATCCTACCCAACTAACCATCAAACAGTCACTTTGTTTGAATTGATCTTTCCATGGATATAAACAAATAAAAGTACTGATGGGACGCGAGATGAATATCATCACAAAGGAGATGATTAAACAAGGTAACCAAACTTCTAACTTAAGGAATTCACTGGGTGTCACCATCAAACCTAACATCAGGAACATGGCTAATTGACTTAACCACGTTAGCCCGTCAAAGAAGGACTTGGTCTGACGTTTTTTTGTGAATTTACTATTACCAATAATCAATCCGCCAATATAAACGGCTAAGTAAGGATTGCCCTTTAAGTAATAGGTCGCCGAGAAAATAAAAATACATGCCGTCAATACCATAATGGGGTAGAGTGATTCATTGTTCAGTTTAGCTCGCTTCAACAATTCAACCACTACTTTTCCGAATGCAAAACCAATCACACCACCCATCACCAATTGCACCAAGATATCTTGCACAATGGCGAGAGCCGATACGTGGTTGCTGCCACTTGTTACGATACCAATTAGCGTAATTGTCAATATGTATGCCATAGGATCATTGGCGCCACTTTCTAATTCCAACAGAGGGCGTAAGTTGTGTTTCAACTTAGTACCATTTGTGCGCAAAATAGAGAACACACTGGCACTGTCGGTTGAGGACATTGTGGCGGCCATTAATAATGCCACCCAAATACTCACACTTGCTACGGCGTTGAACCAACCAAAAATGTAATAAATCAATACACCCGTAATGGCACAAGTCAAAAGCACACCAATCGTAGCCAAAGTTACACCCGGAGCAATCACGGTATGTATATCACTAATCTTGGTGTCCATACCACCGGAAAACAAAATGACGCATAATGCAATCGTTCCAATGGCTTGAGCCGGACCAATGCCGATTTTGTAAATGCCGGTTCCTCCAAACCAACTGAAAATGCCTTCCGGACCGAATAACATACCAACGGACAGGAAGAGCAACAGGGCAGGAACGCCATACTTAAAACCTATCTTATCTGTAAAAATACTGGCAAAGAAAAGCAGTGACAGCACCAATAATACAAATTCTACCTGCATCTTATTTCTTTTGTTTGAGTAAAACGTCGTTGATAATCTTCACAATCTCTTCCTTGGGGTATAGTCCTTTGGTAAGTGTCGGATCTCCTTTGGTAGGAATATATAATACCTGAGGGATGCTGCTAATTTGGAAAAAATAAGCCAATTCGCGCTCTTGCTCGGTATCTACTTTGTAAAACTCAATCTTACCTTTGTACTGCTCGCTCAACTCTTCCATAATAGGGGCTAAACGTTTGCATGGACCGCACCAAGTCGTGTAGAAATCAATAATACATGGTTTCTTGCCTTTGTAGTTCCAACCCGCTTCCTGAGAATACGTGGTGTAGTCCATTACTTTTGTCTTGAACTCTGCTGTGGTTAGATACTTAACTTCAGCATGCATTGACATGCCCAATGCACAAAGGAAAACGATTATGATTTGCTTTTTCATATTGGATATGTTTTTATTTTTACACAAAATACAACAAATTTCGTGCAAAGATACGATTAAAATTTCAAATATACAAATATTTGATTAAAAAATGTGCGTAAATTTGCACATATCAAAAAAAAAATGTACCTTTGCAGGCTATTTGCTAAGAAAGCAAATGAACCAACCTGCAAAAATAAATATCTAATTTTATAACAATGAAAAAAAGTCTTTTTATTCTAACTATGGCAGCAGTCATTTCTTCTTGCACAACCAACAAAGTTACTACAGGTATTTTACCTGAGAATTTAGACACTACAGCATCCCCAACAACGGATTTTTATCAATACGCATGTGGCGGATGGATGCGTAATCATCCTCTTGAGGCTGAATATAGCCGTTTCGGCTCGTTTGACGAATTAGGCTTGCGTAACTTAGAACAAGTGAATGGAATCATTACTGAATTAGGTGAACAAGGAAACGCTAAACATGGTTCAATTGAACAGAAAATCGGTGATTTATACAAATTAGTAATGGATACTACGCGCCGAGATAGTATGAGTGTCATGCCGGCTTATAAGAGCATTGAAGTGCTGCAAAATTTATCCACTAAAGATGAACTGCTGCGCTTCTTGGCAACCAGTCTGGAATGCAGTATGTGGGGAATGTATGTAGATGCTGATGCCATGAATAGTAGCATGAACATCCTTAATGAGTGCCAAGCCGGATTTGGTTTAGGTGAGAAAGAATACTATTTCGATACCGATGAGCAAACAACCAATATCCGTAACGAGTATAAAAAACATATCGCTCAGATGTTTACTTTATTTGGCTATTTGGACGGAGATTTGGCTGCGGATGTGGTGATGCGTATGGAAACGCGCTTGGCTAAAGCGGCTCTAAATAATGTGGAGTTGCGTGATCCTATTGCTAATTATAACAAGATGAGTATCAGTGATTTACAGTCTTTGGTTCCTCAAATCGATTGGACTCTCTATTTGGACTTGGCGGGTATGCATACGGATAGTATCAATGTGGGGCAAATAGAACATCTAAAGGAGGCCGGACGGATGTTCGCAGAGGAGAGTCTCAATGACTTGCAGACGTATTTTATATGGCAAATTATTGATGGTAGTTCCAACTATCTTAGTAACGATGTTTATATGGAGAATTTCCACTTCTATGGTCAAATATTAAGTGGTAAACAGGAACCTACTCCTCTGTGGAAACGTGCTGTCAGCATGGTTAATGGTACTTTGGGAGAGGCTGTCGGACAAATGTATGTGAAGAAATACTTCCCCGAAGAGAATAAAGCACGTATGCTGGCATTGGTTAAAAACCTGCAAACATCGTTAGGCGAACGTATTGCTGCAACCGATTGGATGAGCGATGAAACAAAGGCTAAAGCATTAGAAAAACTCGCTGCCTTTACTATTAAAATTGGTTATCCGGATACATGGCGTGATTACTCTGCGTTGGATATAGATCCTTCTTTAAGTCTCTATGAGAACGTGTTGCGTGCTGCTAAGTTTGAGCAGGATTATAGTCTCAGTTATTTGGATAAACCTGTGGATAAAACTAAGTGGTATATGACTCCACAGACAGTCAATGCTTACTACAATCCTTCCAGTAATGAGATTTGCTTCCCTGCCGGAATATTGCAATATCCGTTCTTTGATATGGGCGCAGATGATGCATTCAACTATGGCGCCATTGGTGTAGTAATTGGTCATGAGATGACCCACGGGTTTGATGATCAAGGCTGCCAATTCGATAAAGATGGTAACCTGAATAACTGGTGGACAGAGGCTGATAAAGCTGCTTTTGAGGCGCGTACTAAAGTGATGGAAGAGTACTTTAATGGCATTGAAGTGGCTCCTGGCGTGCATGCCAATGGTGCATTTACCTTGGGTGAGAATATTGCGGATCATGGTGGACTGCAAGTTAGTTACCAAGCATTCAACAAGTTGCTGCAATCAGGTAAGGCTAAACTGGCTGAAGATAATCAGTTTACACCTCAACAACGTTTCTTCCTTAGTTATGCTAATGTGTGGGCAGGCAATATTCGCGATGAAGAAATTCTGCGTCGCACCAAGTCCGATCCTCATAGTTTAGGTAAATGGCGTGTTAATGGTGCCCTTCCGCAGATTGGTGCCTGGTATGATGCTTGGCATGTAGATGAGACTTCTCCACTCTTTGTGGCTGAACAAAATCGTGTACACATTTGGTAAACGAAGATCACATAGAAGTTATCGGTGCTCGGGTGCATAACCTGAAGAATATATCCGTCAGTATGCCGCAAGGTAAACTGACGGTCATTACCGGATTAAGTGGCAGTGGCAAATCATCGCTGGCGTTTGATACTATCTTTGCTGAAGGGCAACGACGGTATATGGAAACCTTCTCCAGTTATGCCCGTGGCTATATCGGCCAAATGCAACGTCCCGATGTGGACAAAATCTCCGGACTGAGCCCTGTTATCTCGATTGACCAAAAAACAACGTCTCGCAA
>JAGHTR010000125.1 GCA_018065205.1 Candidatus Colicola caccequi | reverse complement strand
GTGTCCCCCGAGGGATTCGAACCCTCGACCCATTGATTAAGAGTCAATTGCTCTAGCCAGCTGAGCTAGGGAGACATTGCCTTATCTCTCAAAAGCGGGTGCAAAATTACAACAAATTTTTGGAATACGCAAATAAATTTTGATTTTTTTGCAGAAAAAATGTGTTTTTTCATTAATTGAGAACATCTGATGCCTAATAAATAAGTTTATATAGGCATCAATTACTGCTTTTTTTATCAAAAAATGCAAAAAAAGTTGCAAATATGGAAAAAAAAACGTACCTTTGCAGAGAAAAAAATATTGGAGTGCTCTAAGCACTTTTGTACCAAATTAGAAAGTCTATGCAACAAATAACCAATGGCGGCAGTAACCGCAAATACTTTAGGGCCGACGGATACATCCATGTAGAAGGCACTAATCGCGATGAAAATCACGCCTTTATAACGATGGCTAAACACTTCAAATCTCAAGGATTGAACGTGCCAGAAGTCTATCGTGTGAGCCAAGACGAAATGCAATATGACATCGAGGACTTGGGCAATGATATTCTATTTGATCTAATCGCCAATGGCCGAACTACAGGAACCTTCAACCATGAAGAAATAGACCTTCTACGCGCAACTATGCGTGCGCTGGCGCACTTCCAAATAAAAGGTGACCAAGGAATGGACTACAGTGTCTGCTTTCCGCAACCGGAATTCAATCGACGCAGCGTGATGTGGGACCTGAACTACTGGAAGTACAGTTTCCTCAAAGCCACCGGCGTAGAGTTCCAAGAGGATAGGTTAGAGGATGACTTTGATGCCATTGCCGATAAACTGCTGCAAGCTCCTATCCGCGCTTTCATGTACCGCGATTGCCAAAGTCGCAACGTGATGATTCATAACGGACAGCCGTACTTCATTGATTTCCAAGGAGGCAGAAAAGGTCCCGTCTATTACGATGTAGCCTCCTTCTTATGGCAAGCCAAAGCCAATTTCAGCAGCGAACTAAGAGACGAACTGATAGATGTTTATCTGGATGAACTGAACCACTATATACATGTTGATTCGGCTGCCTTCCGAACCATGCTAAAACACTTCGTGCTCTTCCGGACATTGCAAGTATTAGGTGCATACGGTTTTAGAGGATACTTTGAGAAGAAAACACACTTCTTGGAATCCGTCCCATTCGCCATTAATAACCTTAAGCAATTACTTAATAGTCCGGACGATTGGATGGCACAAGACTATCCGTATTTGAGCGAAGTAATACGCCATTTAATTACTCATTTTGAATCGTCTAAACCTGCCGCTACCACGGCTTCCAAGGACCGGTTAACGGTGCGTGTATTCAGCTTTAGTTACAAAAAAGGATTGCCCACAGATATAAGTGGTAACGGAGGAGGATTCGTATTCGACTGCCGAGCCATTCATAACCCCGGACGCTATGACGAGTATAAGCAACTGACCGGTAAAGACCAACCCGTAATCGACTTCATTGAACGAAATGGCGATATGAAACCTTTTATGGAAGCTGCCTATCAAATGGTGGACGCCAGCGTGAAAAAATACATTGAACGCGGATTTACTGACCTAATGGTGAGCTTTGGCTGCACAGGGGGACAACACCGCAGCATATATGGCGCAGAACAAATGGCAAAGCATCTGAAAGAAAACTTTGACATTGATGTAATACTAACTCATAGAGAAAGAGAAGAATGAAAGCAATGATTTTTGCTGCCGGATTGGGCACTCGTCTCAAACCGCTGACCGATAATATGCCTAAAGCCCTGGTGCCATTAGCCGGCAAGAGCTTGCTGCAATGGCAAGTGGAAAAACTGATGCAAGCCGGCATCCGCGACATCATTGTGAATATACACCATAAAGGCGAAATGATAATCGACGCTATCCAAACCCATCATGGATGGGGAGCCAATATAACCGTCTCCGACGAACGGGAAAAACTGCTGGACACCGGAGGAGGCGTGATGAAGGTGAAGAGAGAGTGTGATAGTGAGAGGTTATTGGTCTGCAATGTGGACATCCTGAGTAATATAGACTTGACGCAACTGATGCAAACGGCAGGACCACAAAACACGTTGGTGGTAAGTGAGCGTCCTACACAACGGTACTTGTGCTTTGACGAGGACGGATTTCTATGTGGATGGACCAATATCGCTACCGGTCAACTGCGTGGCAAAGACGGACGCCATTTGGCATATAGCGGAATGGCGATACTACAAAGTAGTATCAATAAGTACCTATCTATGGTCGCTGCCGAAAAAGGGGACGTGTTCGGACTGGTGGATGTGTACCTGAAAGCAGCCGAATGTGGCGAGAAAATAAAAGCCTATATACCTGCCAACTATCGCATGATGGATGTAGGCAAATATGACCAATTAGCACAAGCCGAAGAGTTTGCGCAACAACTAATCTGATATGAAGAGTCTGACTTTATGTAAGGCTTCGGCTGGAAGCGGTAAGACATTTACGTTAGCAGCGCACTACGTGGCGTTGCTGTTGAGCGGAGAGAGTTTTCGCTCTATCTTAGCCGTGACCTTCACCAACAAAGCCACCGAGGAGATGAAAAAGCGTATCTTGACTTACCTATACGCTATCGCCAATGGTCAGGGTGGGGACTTCTTAACTAAAGTGCAAACCATCAGACGAGAAATGGGTACGTTATCGGATCATGAATCCGACCTTGACGTGGCACAGCGAGCCAAACAACAATACGAGGCCATATTAGCCGATTACGACCGGTTTAATATCAGCACCATTGATGCCTTCTTGCAAGTGCTGTTACAAGGTATGGCTTATACAATAGGTACTGCTGCCGGATATACCGTAGATATAGACTCTGACCACGCTATCCGATTGGCCGTAGAACAACTCCTATCTACTCATATTGATGAGCAAGAGGGACTCAAAGAAACCATTGCAACCTACCTGAACAAACAATTGGACGAGGAGCAGAAATGGGACGTGCGCGACCAACTAATCAGCATCGCTAAGGAAATGTACCGAGAGAGTGTACAAATGAACGAAGCCGACATCGTGCTTGACCGCAACATCATAGCCGGCTATATCCAAGCCATGCAACAAGAACAGGCCGAAGGCAAAGAGGTAACCATGGAGCACTTAGGCGAACTGATGCTGCTGTCCTACATCGCCTACCGAATTGATGTGAATGAGGCCGAAAACAACAGCGTATTACTTGCCAAGACGGCCCACATCCTACATGCTGCCCTACAACCGGGAGATGCAGACTTCATATTAGAAAAAGCCGGCATCCGCTATCGCCACATCATGCTGGATGAATTTCAAGACACCAGTACATTACAATGGGATAACTTCCTGCATCTGATTCAAGAGATATTAGCGGGTGGGGGAACAACCCTCATCGTGGGCGATATTAAACAAAGCATCTACCGCTGGCGCAACGGCGATTGGCACATCATGGCATCCCTCAACAGCAATGATCCTATCTTAGGTAAATACATCGAAGAAGAATCATTGGTGACTAATTATCGGTCGCGAAAGGAGGTTGTAAGGTTTAATTTGGAGGTCTTCGCAAAACGATATGGTGAAGAATGGGATGAGGCACATCTGGAGAATTACTATAGGAAAGGCTCCAAAGAGGGCGGTTATGTTCAACTTAGATGGTACCCTTATTCGGTGGCTCGAACGACTGCCAAGAAAGATGGAACGATGCCATCCGAGGCAGTAATCAACCTACGTTCCGACAGCCAAAAACAAGCCTGCGTTGAGGATATGCTCAAACAGATTGAAGAGCACTTGGCTACAGGAGATAAACCGCAAGATATGCTTATCCTGATTCGGTTCAAAAACCAAGTAGATGATATCCTAAAGGCACATCAAGCCTTGACTGCCACCGGACTGTATCCGCAATTAGCAACCCACCGATTAGTATCTAACGAGAGTTACCTGCTGCGTGCTTCTAAAAGTGTACAAGCCATCATTGCTGCCCTGCAATATGTAGATCGTCAAGACCATGCAGCACGGCACTTCGTTCATCTGCAATGCCCGACAATTGACTTGCATCGATTGGACGAATTGGATAAACGCATGCCTTTGTCTTTCCTCATGGAGGAGGTTATCCGTATATGTATTTGCAACAATGGGCAATACATGGGGGACGACATCGCCTACCTAAATTGCTTCAAAGATAGAGTACGTGAGTTCGTGTCACAATATGGCAGTTCGTTGACTGAATTGCTGCGATACTGGGATGATGAAATGCAAAATGATGCCATTCCGTCCACAGACACCGGCGATATACGCATTATGACTATTCACGCTGCCAAAGGACTGGAAGCAAAAAACGTATTCGTGCCGTTCTGCAATTGGAAAATGGAGGAAGATAAACGCGGTACTTTGCTATGGTGCCAAGCTGCACATCAACCAACGGATACGAATTATCACCTCAAACAAGTGCCTATCTCACAAAATAGCCAGATGATTACAAGTGGCTATGCGCAGCCGTATCAAGAAGAACACGATAATCAGCGATTAGATAACACCAACCTGCTGTACGTGGCCCTAACCCGTGCTGCCGACCGATTGTACGTCTATTGCCCCATCACTTATACTGCAAAAGTGGAAGGTGAGTCAACAGCGGCGCACTTACTGTTGCTTGATAAAGAACAACTACCCAACCTAAAAGCAATGTGGGAAGATTGGACTATAGATAAGGACCGATTTGCCGAATGGACTGCCGGAGATAAGACGCTGCCTATACATACCGGTCAGAAGTCCGGAGACACCGTTGAACCATTCAGCTTTGCTGATGCAAGCGAAGAAATAGCCACTTTCTTTAGCGAAAACGAACATATCACCTTCCGACAGTCTCAAGAGGCCAAGAACGGCAATAGAGACTTTGGTACACTATGCCACGATATCATGGCACATATCCGTTGCAAAGCCGATGCTCCGAACGTACTGAACGCTTTTATGGCACAGGGAATGATTCAATCGCAAGGGGAATACGAACATATCGAACAGGAACTATCCCATATATGGCAACACCCACAAATGGCAGATTTCTTTGACGAAAAATGGACAATATGGAGCGAACGAACAATTCTGCCGGATGATTACCGACCGGACCGGGTGATGGTGGACGAAACAAAAAAAGAAGCCATCGTGCTGGACTACAAGTTTGGTAGGATGCGTGAGGAATACTATGACCAAGTTAAGCACTATATGATCTTGATTCACGAAATGGGATATAGCGTCAAAGGTTGTATATGGTTGGCTAAAAAGCAAGAATTACTATGGATTTCTTAGGGTTAGTATGCAACGACTTGATAACTCGCATAGGCTTTGAGCACCTGCGCGATTACACGGTGGTCTTTCCGATGAATCGTGCAACACTTTTTATGCGCGAAAAAATGCGTGTGGCTATCCGTGAACGTTATGGCAAACCCTGCCTGGCTCCTGAATTTACTACCATCAGTGGATTGGTAGACGAGTTAAGCAGTTTGCATAGCGAGGACGAAATATTATCCGTCAGCCGGCTATATACCATCTTTAAGGAGGAAACACAATCCACTATGTCCATGGATGTGTTCTATAACTGGGGACGGCAGTTACTGCAAGACTTCAGCAATGTAGATATGGCATTAGTGGATGCCGATGCTCTATTCAGCAATAGCGTATATGCCCATACATTAGAGGCGGATAACCTGTCTGAAGAAACCAAAGCCCGACTACAGGAATTACTAGGCCGTCACGCCTTGTCGGAGGAACGTATTTCGTTGAAAGATAGTTATCAGCAGGATTTTGAGCAACTATGGCAGCATCTGCCTGCTATCTATCACCGATTCATACAGCAACAATCTCAAGACGGAGTAGGTAGCTCCGGAGCACGATTACGGCAAGTGGTGGAGCATATCAATGATTTAGATCTGAGTGAGCGACACTTCGTATTTGTGGGATTTAATTATCTACTCAAAGGGGAGAAAGCGTTGATGTTGTCCCTAAAAGACAGAAGTTTGTTCTATTGGGATTATAACCCGACTTTCCATACCAATAAGGATGTGTATCGCTTTATCCGTCAGCATATCGCTGATGGACTCACCAATAGTACACCTGCCGAAGATACCACAACCGACCTTCAACCGCTTACACTAATGGTCACTGCCGGAAATAATGCCCAAGCCCAATACGTACATGAATGGCTACCTGGCAAAAAGGGGCCTACTGCCGTTGTGATTGCGGACGAAGGAATGTTAGAACCGGTCATTTATGCACTGCCTGATTCGGTAGCCGAACATGTTAATATAACCAAAGGTTACCCCCTTCGCAACACGCAGGTCTTCTACAAAATTACTAAGTACTTGATGGACCCCAAGAACGACAAGGCAGCAGAAGAACTTAATTATGCCGGCGTGTTAGAGCGTTTATTGGAGTATATCAATCCGTCACCTACCGACCCGTTATTAGTGGAAGAACCTGAGAACAACGAACCTCTGCCACCTAAGGATTGGCAGCAACTGCTAACAGAAGAGAGTCTGTACCAGGCAACAAAGGTCATTAATCATTACATACGTCTGATGAAACAGGGCGTATTGGACCAAATAGAAGACCTTAAAACACTTCGTAACTTATTGCGACGCCATTTGGAAAGTCTATCGTTGCCGTTCCATGGCGAACCGGTCACCGATATTCAAGTAATGGGCGTACTGGAAACGCGTGTGTTAGACTTTAAGCACCTCCTGATTCTAAATGTAGAGGAAGGGGTGGTGCCACAAAAGAAACAAGACATCAGTTTTATCCCTTATTACCTGCGCAAATATTACGGCTTAGAAACGAACGACGAATCGGCTGCTGCCTACGCCTATAACTTCTTCCGATTGCTGCGTCGCGCCGAGGATGTCACCATTCTATTCTCCGAAGCAACCACAGCGCTTGGCAAGAAATCGATGTCACGCTTCCTAATGCAAATACTGACGTCAAACGAGTTCAAGGTTACGAAAAAACGGCTAACAGAATCCTGCCAGATCCACGATAAGGCGGTACAACTAATCGATCCGGAACGCAAGAGTCTATTAGATAAATGGGAGAAAGAACAAACGCAAAATAGACACTTGTCACCATCGGCTATTAATACATACTTAGATTGCAAGATGCGCTTTTATTTGCAGCATATCTTGGAACTAACCGAAGAACCAACCCCTTCACCAATCTTAGCCGCTAATGAAATGGGGTCACTTATCCATAGCACGATTTATTCGGCATATCGGTATCTATGTCCTTCCTTGCCGGCAAACGTAAGTGCTGATGCCATTGCGGACTTCCTTAATCACGAGGAGAGGATGCAGCAGGCGTTAACGGATGGATATGCTTTGATGAATAGGGACTATAATAAGCATCACGAGGAGAAAGAGCATTATAAGCAACAAGAACACGTTGTGGAAAACATCGTCGCATTGTCTCACTTGCGCAAGGTGCTAACTAATGATATGGAAACCATCCAAAACGAAGGCGAATTGACTTTAGTGATGATGGAGGATAATTGCTACACACCGGTGTCGGTACTCACTAATCACGGCACAGTCGTATCGGTGGCCGTGGGTGGTATTGTGGACCGCTTAGACCGGATTCAGGGCACTACACGTATTATTGACTATAAAACAGGGGCGTATGATGCTAAAAAAATGGCAGTTGCCTCTATTCCGGACCTATTTGATTCGGATAAGACACAACGCTACGTGCTGCAATTGCTTACATATTGCCTTGCTGCTCATCAAACAAAACAATCATTCGGTCCCATCATGCCCGGATTATTGTTTACAGGCAAGAATTTGCACTCGTTTGATCCACATCTGTCCGTTAATAAGACCCAAATAACAGACTTTGAACAACAATGTCAAACCGAGTTTGCCGCAGGATTGAAAGAACTGGTATCCGAGATTGTTAATAATGAGTCCTTCCCGAAAAAGGAATCAAAAAACTGCTCTGAAACGTGTCCATTTAGACATTTATGCTATTAAATAATAATTAAATTTGCATATATGCGAATTTATTTGTACCTTTGCAGCAGAAAATTAACTTAAAATCAAATCATATATGGAAAAACCTTATGTATTAGGCCTGGATATGGGCGGAACAAACAGTGTGTTAGGCGTTGTAGATGCTCGCGGTCAAGTTTTAGCCCGCACATCCATTAAAACCCAACAGTTTACAGACATTAATGAGTATGTAGATGCTCTCTACACAGAGGCTGTTAAAATTGTTGAACCTTTAGGCGGATTTGATGCCTTTAGAGGTATTGGTGCCGGCGTTCCTAATGGTAATTACTACACCGGCAATATTGAATTTGCTCCTAATCTGCCTTGGAAAGGAGTGGTGCATTTCGCAGAACTGATGAGCAAGAAATTCGGCATCCCCTGCAAAATTACCAACGATGCCAATGCTGCTGCGCAAGGCGAAATGATTTATGGTGCTGCTAAAGGTATGAAGGATTTTATCATGATTACACTTGGCACCGGTGTCGGATCCGGTATCGTGATTGATGGTAAAGTCGTTTATGGAAACGATGGCTTTGCCGGTGAATTAGGTCACGTATGTATTGATCATAGCAAGAATGCTCGTTTATGCGGTTGCGGAGGTAAGGGCCACTTAGAGGCTTATGCCAGTGCTACCGGAGTTGCCAGAACAGCCAAAGAAATCATTTCTACCACCACGAAACCCACTATGTTGCGTAATTTAGATATTGATAGCATCACTTCCTATGACGTGTTTAAGGCTGCAGAAGCCGGTGACGAGGTGGCAAAAGAGATTTTTGACTTCACCGGCAAGTGCTTAGGAGAAGCATTCGCTAACTTCGTAGTATTCTCTGCTCCTGAAGCCATCATTATGTTTGGAGGACTCACTAAATCCGGGCATTGGCTGCTGGATCCTATCGTCAAAGCACTGAACAATAACGTGATGCAGTTATGGAAGAACAAAGTGAAAGTGCTCTTCTCTGAATTAAAGGAAGCAGATGCTGCCATTCTTGGAGCAAGTTCTCTGGCTTGGGAAGCATAAATGCATATCAATCCAAATATATTATACCAAATCCCCTCGTGGCTACAACGATTGGTTCCGGGGGTAGAATGGAGGGGAGATACAGCACATAAATGTGTCTATCTAACCTTTGATGATGGTCCGATACCTGAGGTCACTCCTCAGGTATTGGACATTTTAGATCGTTATCACGTTAAGGCTACTTTCTTTTGGGTAGGAGAGAACGTCTATCGCTTCCCCGAATTGGCACAAGAAGTGTACCGCCGAGGACATCAAGTAGGCAATCATACTTTTAATCACTTGCCAGGAATCCGCGTTAGTCAGTCTATCTATTCAATGAATTGGCAACTATGCGATGAAATAATACAAAAGACGTTAGGTCCATCCTGGAATAGTCATCTGTTCCGTCCTCCTTATGGACGAATGCGTCCTTACCAGCAAAAACAGGTGATTAAAGACCATCGCATCATCCTTTGGGATATTCTTACACACGATTATAATAAGGATTACACACCCGCGCGTATTACGCGCATTGTACAACGTTACATGCGTAATGGAAGCATTATTCTAATGCACGATAGCAAAAAAAGTGCCCCCAATACATTAGAGGCACTTCCTATGATTATTGAATGGCTTCAAGCCGAAGGGTACGAATTCCGTACAATCTGATTATTTCTTCTTGGCATTGCTGTCTTTTCGAATGGCTTCCGGTTTTTGATCCAGCAACGGAATCGACTGCCAGCCAAAAGTTTCTTCAAAGTTCCAGTTTGCACGCAGACTCAGTTTTTTAGGGAAATAAACAACCTGCTCTGGTTGCCGTTTCTCTGCCAGACTACCTGTCGTCCATTTACCATCACCATTTACGTCTAAAATCAAACGCATATAATATACCCCCGGCTCTATATTAGCAAAGGTGGTACGACCTGGCTGAGCCGCTTGCTCATAAACCGGCTGATCTTGAGCATTCAATAACTGAATAATAATCGTTGGATCGTAAGGCTGCAAAAGGATATCAATGGTGGAGTACTCCTCTATGGAACGTACACGAATGGAATATTTATCCTTCTTGTTGCCTACACCATATACATCACTAATTGCGGCAGAATCCAACAATAAACGGTATTCAGAGCCACTCTTCCAATTATAATAAATAGGCAACTGCATCATACAACCATTGATGGTTGGCATCGCAAAGGGCACCTCTGTCCAAACGGTGTCGTCATGCAGCATTTGTAAGTGAATTTTATCCTTAATATAAGTCCCCAATGGCGTTGCACTAACTATCGCTAAAGTATCAAAGAAATTCATCGGTTGCTTGCAATTTAGTTTCAACGTCAATCCTGCCTTCTCTTTCTTCTGCTGCATGGCCTTCTTGGTGCGTTCTGACATAAAGGGAGCACGATAGACGGCTAAGATAGTGTCGGTTTGATCAACTAAGTTATACACGGAATCGCTTTTGAGATAGGTCATCGCAAAACGTATACTATCCATTTGAATAGCCGACGAGTCAGTCAACCAATACGTTATCGTATCTAATGTTGCGTTGGTTTGCACTATACTATGCTCCAGAAAATTCACCCAAGTAGTGTCAATGCCTAAAGAATCTTCCTCTAAACGCAAAGCAGATAGAGTGGGTAACTGTGTCTGTGGCGCACCAAAGATTAACTGAAATACATGAGCTTCCTTACGTAGGGCACGCAGAAAATAGTGGCGCTGCACATCCTCCTTAAATAAATATAACAATAGATCAGAGGGCTCGTAATAGATATATTCAGCCGTAAAGACGCTATCAGGTATGCGATTACCAACGCTGTCTAAAGTGTCTTTTAAGAATAATGTATCTGTCTCAATGCGGGAATTGATATAGGGTGTAATCGGTTCGTCATAAAAAGCCACCCCCTCACCGGGTTGATGCACATAGTCACGACTGTTATCCTGCAATGCATATAGTTTATATGTGCCGGCTTTAATGTTCTTAATAGAGAACTCGCCCTCGGCATTGGTACGACCAATACGGATAAAAGGATATGAATTGATAGCACTGTCACTGGTTTCTGCATGCAATCCGACAACAATACCGGATACAGGATTGAGGTTCTCGGCATCAATGAGGTGACCATAAATTGCCAACGAATCGATTGACTCTCCTGTCGAAAATGCAAAAGTCAAGTCTTCATACGGATTCTTCTCGTGCAAATCAACTATTTGATTACCAAAATCAATCGTGTAAGTCGTATTATCCTGTAAACTGTCTTGAAAAAGCACCGTGACACGTTTGCCAATTGCTTTTATTTCCGGCACATGCTGCTGGGGTGGAGAAACCAAGATATTGTCTACCGCCCCTTCTATCTGCACATATTCATCAAAATTAAGCACCACCTCTTTGCCTTGTACATTGGTGGCTCCATTGGCCGGAGATGTATGCACAATGACAGGAGCAATACTGTCTATCGGACCGCCTTGTGGACCTACACCGCGGTTGGCACAACCGGTGGATAAGTGACAAAGGACGATAATTCCTATGGTAACCCCAAAGATTATAAGTTTGTTAATCTTATTCATACTATTATTTCTCAAATGCCTTGATGGCTTGTTTTAGTTCCTTATCTGTACGCAGCATAAAGGCAATACGACCTTCTTGAAAATAGTATCGCTGCATAATCTCACTGCCTAAAGCACTCTTTACAGCCTCACTATTGCGCTTAATCGCTTCACGGAAAGACGGCGTCAGTTTCTGCTTTAATTGCTCTATCTCGTGAATAATAGTGGAGTCGATATCCTCGTGTTTTGCTAAGTCCAACGTTCCTTTTAACTGTTTACCGGTCTCGGTCTCGTATGTGAAATGACGCTGGTCAAGGAAAGCCATGAACTCATCCAATTCTTGGTCGGATAGAGTAAAGTGCTTGGCATCCGCTACAGAATCATGGTGGGCTTTATATAGAGTGGCATAATCAAATAAAAGTTGCTCTCTATACAAAGCGTATGTGATGTCTAATTTATCCGAATCGGTCAATACAATATCCGGCAATATACCTCCGGCTGTATCACGTTTGAGCGCATGACCTTTTTGACGTTCAGCATAGTCAATCGCTTGGATGCAACGTCCGGAAGGCAGGTAATAATGCGAAGTTGTTACTTTTAAATGACCATCGTACGCAATAGGACGAACTGACTGTACCAATCCTTTACCAAAGGTACGTTGTCCAACAATAGTAGCCCGGTGCAAATCTTGCAACCCACCGCTTACTATCTCGGCAGCCGATGCTGTATTGCGATCCACCAAAATAACCAACGGCATGTCAGGATAGAGTGGAGCAGTAGATGTGGTGTAACTGCGATTAGAAACTTGCGTCTTACCCTTAGTCGAAACCACTTCCGTTCCTTTGGGAATAAAGTACCCCGCTATCTGGATTGCTTCATCAATAATTCCACCGCCATTTCCACGAAGATCAATAATAAGTTTCTGGATTTTATCTTCGCACACCATCTTATCGACAGCACGTAAAAATTCCTGACTGCTATTAGCCGTGAATTCAGTAAACATAATATATCCGATATGGTCATTTAAGGTGGTATAATAAGAAACGGCAGGTAAGTGAATTTCTTGACGAAGAAAGGTCCGCTCAATCGGCTGTTCTATACCATAACGTTTGAGCAAAAGATGCACCTCTGTATTAGCCTTGCCTCGCAGTTTATCGCTCACTTCTTTGGTGGTTTTCTTGAAACACTTCATGCCATCCACCTCTAATATTGTATCTCCTGCTAATACATCGTTTTGCTGTGCCGGCATACCAAAGTACGGCTCACTAACCACCACCACAGAATCACGCTGCATAATAATAGCACCAATACCACCATACTTACCGGTCGTAAGCATCTTGAGATTATCGTCATCTTTCTTTGGTATATATACGGTATATGGATCTACATGAGACAAAATGGCCTTCAAACCCGTTTCTAACAGGTCTTCATAATCCAACGTATCTACGTAGTTCATATCTAACTGCCGCATTACATCGTTATAAATCGTAATGGACCGATTGATATCTACCGTCTTGGCTGTTTTTGTTTGGTCTGTAGACTTCGTACCTGCCCACAGTGGTAAGCAACCAAGCAGCAACAAAACAAGTATCCTTTCACCTTTCATCCTTTCACCTTTCGCCTTTATTTCAGTTTGTTCGGCACGTATGCCGACACATCCTTATGATATGAATATAAATCTCTAACCAATGTTGATGAGATGTGGGCATATTCCGGACGTGTATATAGCAAAATTGTCTCCACATCACCTAATTGCTTATTGGCCTCCGCCATATTGCGTTCGTATTCAAAGTCCTGCACACACCGGATGCCACGTAAGATAAACTTTGCTCCCACTTCTTTGGCAAAATCTACCGTTAAACAATCGTAAATCTGAACGTCCACTTTGGGATTGTCTTGAAAAATCTTCTGTATGGCAGCTAAACGTTCCCGAATAGGGAAGGTCTCTTTCTTGATTGAATTACGACCGATGCCGATAGTGATATGGTCAAATAATTTCAAACCTCGGTTGACAATATCGTAGTGACCAAGGGTAAAGGGATCAAAGGACCCCGGAAAAATGGCTTTTTTCATAGTTTTTCACTGGATTATTATACATTTCGTGCAGTTTTTCCATGAGGAAATCTGTATCTTTATTCTCAATTTCTATTTTATCGCATTGTTGTTGCAAGTACTGCTCAAATTCCGTGCCACGCTCATATATTTCGTAATTGCTATGTATTTGATGGTCAATCCGATTGGCAATAGCCTCTATTTGCTCGTTTTTAGTCAACGCCCTCAGTTCTGCTTCATGCAAATCCAACCAACGATTAATAGAGGGGGTAAGTCTAAATACTACACGTCCTTTTTTACCATAGATGCCCGTTCTCATTGACAACAAATCATCCGCTTTGCTCTTTTTCCAACCTTCTACATCGCGTTTGAGTTGCATCTCTTGTGCTTTGAGATAATCGCAAGGATCATATTCATAATTGATACATACCGGACAGAAATTAAGCTTCCGGACGGCCTCCAAGAAGTCTTTTGAACTCATCGCCAACATCTTAAGCACAGCATGTTGGGTCAGATCATTACCATCCTTGGCACGGCCTTCACGTTGAGCAAGCCAAATACTCTTCCTTTGCTCTCGCAGGTGCATGATATATTTAGATAAGGTTAAACTATTCTGCAACAACTCACGAGGTGAACCATCTCGTATAACTACAAAAGCACGATTAAAACGCACAAATGGCTCTATCCACCATTTCCCGAACAGGTTATTTCCTATGCCTATGAATGGACGGATTCCATAACGTTTCTCCACCAATAAACTCAACCACGCTGAATCCATTACGATGTCTCTATGATTAGTGATAAAGAAGGCTCCATGACGAATATCATGTTCTATCTCCCCCCGAGTTCCTTCGGCATAATCTAAACATAGAGAAGTTGCTGTCTTATTGGCAATATGTTGCAAATAGGGCCAATGTATCAATACATCCGCCACGATGCGTAACGGATCTATTTTCCATGCCCGAATATGTTTGAATTCGTTTCCCATATATCTAAGTAGTCCTCGCTTTTATTATTGGTGTGCTCTAAGCACCGTTTACGTTTGCGTTTACGTTTACGTTATTTTACTTATCGCACTTTTCGTCGCCTCTCTATAGGCAACCATCAGTCCTCCGGTCCCCAATAATGTTCCTCCAAAATACCTGACCACCACCACTAATATATTATCCAACTTAGCAGCATCTATGGTGCGTAGGATAGGAATGCCGGCCGTTCCATGCGGCTCTCCATCATCCTTGGTCCGAAATAAGTTCGGACCTAATCGGTATGCATAGCATACGTGCCGCGCATCATGGTATTTCTTTTTGTACCACACAATCCGTTCCTTAGCCTCATCCTCGCTACTAATTGATTCTGCAAAACTCAGAAACTTACTGCCACGATCCTTATATAATCCTTCATATACCATCTATAAATACAACCATGTACGAGACTTGCCAAAGACCCGAATAAACATCTATAAACGAAAAATGTGCACAAAGGTACGGTTTTTTTTTGAAATACGCAAGTTTTTTGGCAAAATATTTGTGCATTTACAAAATAATTTGTAACTTTGCAGTCGAAATACATATATTGATTTTCAATTATTAACAATCTATAAAAATTAATACAATTATGAAAAAACTATTTGTTTTTTGTGCAGCTCTGCTTTCGTCAGTAGCGATGTTTGCTAACGATGTTTTAGTTACCGTTGATCAAATGCCCGAACCGGCACAATTGTTCCTAAAAACGTATTTCCCCAACGACAACATAGCTTATGCTATGGCTGATAGAGCAGTAACATTTGTCACAGGATACGAAGTTCGCTTCGCCGATGGTACCGAAATTGAGTTCCAACGCAATGGCTCGCTCAAAAAAATTGAATGCAAAATGCGCCCTATGCCCGAAGGTATAGTGCCCGCAAAGATGGTTGCTTACATCCAGGCTTCTTTCCCAAATGTATTGATTAAAGAGTACAAAATTGACTACTTTGGTCAGAAAATTGAACTCACCAACGGCTTGGAACTAATCTTCGACAACGCCGGCAACCCACGTGGAATTGATGATTGATAGTAAAATAACATCGAATATATGCTCGTAAATTACCTTAAAAACCGTCATATCGGTCTTAATCAAGAGGACCAAAAAGAAATGCTCCAAACCATTGGCGCTGAATCTGTTGAACAACTTATTGAGCAAACAATGCCCAAAGACATCCTTTTGTCAGAATCTCTTGACTTGGATGAACCTCTTTCGGAGCAAGAACACTTGGATTCTATCGCTGCGATGGCAACTAAGAATCTGCCATATAAAAGCCTAATCGGACGTGGCTGGTACGGAACCATAACTCCCGCTGTTATCCAACGTAATGTGCTGGAAAATCCTGTTTGGTACACTTCTTATACCCCATATCAGGCCGAAGTCAGTCAGGGACGTTTGGAAGCCCTCTTTGTCTTCCAAACCATGATTAGTGACCTTACCGGACTGCCTCTTGCTAACTGCTCGCTTTTAGATGAAGCCACTGCTGCCGCTGAGTCTGTTACGATGATGCGCAATCTGCGCTCACGCGAACAAGTCAAGAATAATGTCTGCAAAGTCTTTGTGGACGAAAAGATTTTTGATAACACATGGTCCGTGCTCCAAACACGTGCAGCAGGGCAGGGAATAGAACTCGTAAAAGGTAGTTACGCCACATTTACTCCTTCCGCCGAATATATGGGCGCACTCGTGCAATGGCCCAATGCCGAAGGTAGTATCGAGGACTATGACTATTTTATTGACCAATGCCACGAAGCCGGACTTAAAGTAACTGTTATTGCCGACTTAATGGCTTTGACCCTGCTCAAACCTCTTAATGCCGATATTATGTGCGGTACGGCACAACGTTTCGGACTTCCGATGGGATTTGGTGGACCAACTGCCGGATATATGGCAACTCGCAATGAATACAAGCGCGATATGCCGGGGCGTATTATCGGATTGAGCAAAGATAGTCATGACCAACCGGCATTCCGCCTGGCGCTACAAACACGAGAGCAACATATTAAACGTGAAAAAGCCACCTCTAATATCTGTACCGCCGAAGCACTTTGTGCCATGATGGCAGGCTTTTACGGCGTCTATCATGGCGCTGAAGGCATTCGCCAAATAGCCGAAGGTATCCATGGTAAGGCCGTTTATCTGAGTGAAATGCTCCAAGCATATGGTTTAACTCAAGAAAATACGGAATTCTTTGACACACTAAAGGTTATCCTTCCCGATGAAATCTCACAAAAATCGTTGCGTAAGGCAGCCGAGGACAAGGGATTTAACTTCTATTATGCCAAAGACTATGTCGGCATCAGTATGGACGAGACCGTCACCTTGGATGACATGAACGACCTCATAGAACTATTTGCCGAAGTAAGCGACGGATTACCTCAATACGAAGATAATGAAGAAGCCTTTGTCAATCTATGGGCTATTGATGAAAAGCGCATACGTGAAGTGGATTACATGCAACAAGATGTCTTCCGCCTCTATCATACAGAAACGGATATGATGCGCTATATCAAACGATTAGATCGCAAAGATATTTCGCTTACCCACACCATGATTCCTCTGGGCTCTTGCACGATGAAACTTAATCCGGCTGCAGCAATGTTGCCTATTACAATGCCGGGTTGGACAGCCATTCATCCGTTGGCTCCAAAAGCACAAGTAGAAGGCTACAATGAAATGTTAGAGGAATTGGAGCAGCAACTCGCAACGATTACCGGCTTCGCTGCATGCAACTTGCAACCCACCTCTGGTGCTGCTGGCGAATATACCGGATTGATTACGATTCGTCAATACTTATGGAAAAATAAACAAAAACAACGTACCATCCTGCTTATCCCTGAATCTGCTCACGGCACCAATCCCGCTTCTTGCGTACAAGCCGGATTTACACCTTGTGTCGTTAAATGCGACGAAAAGGGTAATACCGATATCGCAGATTGGAAAGCAAAAGCCGAAGAAAACAAGGATATCTTGGCCGGCTGCATGATTACTTATCCTTCTACACACGGCATTTTTGAGCAGGCAATTCGTCAAATGTGCCAAATCATCCACGATAATGGTGGACTCGTCTATATGGATGGCGCTAATATGAATGCACAAATAGCATACACCAATCCTGGCTTTATTGGCGCTGATGTTTGTCACTTAAACCTCCATAAGTCCTTTGCTTCTCCTCATGGAGGTGGCGGACCGGGCGTAGGTGCAATCTGCTGCGCAGAACGTCTCAAAGACTGCATGCCAACATCCGATAAGAACCGTGTATCTTCCGCTTTGTATGGAAATGCCAATATGGCACTTATCAGTTATGGATATATTCGCATGATGGGCAATGAAGGACTGCGCGAAGCAACTGCGGCTGCTATCTTATCCGCTAACTACATGGCTGCTAAACTCAAAGACGCTTATGGCATTGTTTATACCGGAGAAACCGGTAGAGTAGGACACGAATTAATCTTGGATTGTCGCCAATTCCATGCCATTGGCATCACTGAAGGTGATATTGCTAAACGCCTCATGGACTTTGGTTATCATGCACCAACACTTTCATTCCCTGTACATGGCACATTAATGGTGGAACCAACCGAGTCTGAGTCTAAGCACGAAATAGACCAATTCATCGATGCACTTCTTACTATTCGTGAAGAAATTCGAGAAGTGGAAAATGGAACGGCCGATAAGGAGGACAATGTACTTCTTAACGCTCCGCACCCGGAATATGAAATCGTATCCGACGAATGGAATCACGTTTATCCTCGTTCTAAAGCCGCTTATCCAACACCATGGGTCAAAGCCAATAAATTCTGGATTCCCGTCGGCCGAGTAGATAATGGGTGGGGAGATAGGAACTTAATCGCTAAATATACAAACGACTAATACTTTATGCCAACTTTACCAAAAATACCTAAAATACCCACCATCAGTGCTCACGTCACCATCCGACGACCGGATAAACTCAAACTCCTGAGGGAACTGAAAGAGTTATTCGTCATCGCTTTAGGGGCAGGACCTTTTGCCATCGCGGTCAATCGGTTACTTGTTCCACACGCCATTGTCGGCGGTGGTTTGGCGGGTTTTTGCGAAATCCTATACTTCGCTTCTGGTGGACTATTGGAAATTTGGTGGATGCAACTGCTAATCAATCTCGGACTTCTCATTATAGCCATCAAAATGATTGGGTGGCGCTTCTGCGCGCGTACATTGTACGGTGTCATAGCACTTACCATTTGGATGAAGTTTATACCAATTCCCGAAGTGCCGCAAATAACAGATCCCTTTATGGCAGTTATATTAGGCGGACTATTTGCAGGATGCGGACTGGGATTTGTGCTGCTCAATAATGGATCTACCGGAGGAACAGACATTGTTGCCATGATTCTATCCAAATATGCACATTTGCCGATGGGCAGAGCTCTTTTGACTAGTAACGTGGTTATCATTTGTAGCGCATACTTCTTGCCGGAAGTACATTCCATCGAGAAAGTTCTCTTCGGTTTATGCTATACTTTTATGTCCTCTACTGCCGTAGATTGGGTAATGAATAGATCTCGCGTTTGTGTGCAGTTCTTTATTTTCTCTAAATACTGGGAAGAAATAACGCACGCCATTATGACAGATGTACATAGAGGAGTCACAATCCTTGATGGAGAAGGCGGATACACAGGTGAAAGCAAGAAAGTAATTACTGTGATGGCTCGTAAATCAGAAGCCAGCAAAATATTCCGATTGGTACGACAAATAGACCCGGATGCTTTTGTGAGCGAAACACAAACACAAGGTGTATTTGGGCGCGGTTTTGAATCCATAAAAACACAAGCATAAAATGCAACAATCTCCTTTACAGCAACAAAATCACCCTCATGGGGATATAGACCCTCGTAGGTACAGAATCGAAGTGGGGCTAGAGTATTTGGGCATTTTCCTCGCTCTTTGCCCGTTTGCATGTATGGTAAACTGGATATTCGTGCCACACTCACTCGTAGGTGGAGGATTAACAGGTATTTGCTCCGCTATTTACTATGTCACACAAGGTATGTTCCCTTCCTTGTTTGCTGCCTATAACGGTGCAATTCCTATTTGGCTCTCTACCATTGTCATCAATGCCATTCTGCTGACAATTGCAGGCTTTACAGTGGGGTGGTCTTTCTGTATCAGAACAATTTGGGGCGTACTATGCGTCGCTTTCTGGTATCGAGCAATTCCTATACGTGCAGAAGCTATTATCGCCGATCCTATGTTAGGTTGTATTATTGGAGGTATCGCATTTGGTGTCTCCTTAGGCGTAGTACTCTTATGCAATGGCAGTTCCGGAGGAACAGACATTGTCGCTATGATCGTACACCATTTTAAAGACGTGTCATTAGGCAAAGTGCTTGTGCTCTGCGATATAATTATCATCATTAGTGCTTATTTCTTGCCGGTTCCTGATACCATTGAGTTAGGAGAACAAACAGTATCAGATTACAAGATTCAGCGTGTGTTATGTGGATTAAGCATGACCATTTCTTACACCGCTGCCCTCGATTGGTTCCTGTCTCGTGTTCGCCAAAGCGTACAATTCTTTATCTTTTCTCGTAAGCACGAAGAGATTGCAAAGGCTATTTCTACTAATGTTCAACGGGGAGTTACCTTGTTAGATGGGAAAGGGTGGTATAGTAGTCAACCCATTACTGTAGTGACTGTTCTTGCTCGCAAACACGAAGCTAACACTATTTTACATCTTATCCGTTCTATTGACCCAGATGCCTTTGTCAGTTGTTCTAATGTGGCAGGTGTATTTGGTAGTGGATTTGACAAAATCAAGAGTTAAGTTTGAAACTGACGTTCAATACTAAGGCCGGACAAACTAAATGCCCGGCCTTTTTTATGCAATTAGTCATAGTCTTGGGGCTAAGTCCTAATTGGCTAATTGGCCCTGTACTATATAGACCATTAATAGACTATTAATAGACCATAAATAGACTATTCTGCTATGATGCAACTACTATGCGGCAACCATACTACAACTAAACAACAGTTTCTTTAATCACTCAAAAGAGTAGGGTAGTAATCATAGAAAAGTGAACATCACAATAGACATAGATTTCTAAAATTCACAAATCTTACAATAACAAAATTCACAACAATAAACATCATTGTGACGTAATACTATGCACCTTGTGAATTCATAACATACCCGAAATGACAGCACATTTTAACCATAATATACATGTGCAATATAATAATATTCTGCAATGTAACTGTGTATTTTTCAATCAGTTACAAAATATACATAAAGTAACCGCATATACAATCAGTTGAAATCGTTAATTAAATGTATGGCACAATAAAATACACGTGTAGATTTTTCGTATAAACACATATATCAATCATTTATGTGATTTAATCAAAGTTTTTATTTAAGTTGTTTCAGGACTTTTGTTGGGTATGGTTCAGAGTGGCGGTTTGCAAATGAAAATTCGTGCATCTTAAAATTTACTTGTCTAAAAATTTGCACATGTGAAAAAGTTTTCGTAATTTTGCAGTCGATTTCCAAGTAAAAAAAACAGTAATATTTATCAATAATAGGTCTACTTATAAAAAATATCACAATATGAACGAACGCCAAAGATTACAACAGATTATGGAAGCTGAGAAGCTTAATGCTAAACAGTTTGCAGAAGAAGTAGGCATTAGTGCCGGAACAATCTCCAATATTATGGGAGGACGAAATAACCCAAGTTTAGATGTGCTACAGGCTGTTTTAAACCGCTTCCGCACCATTAACTCAGATTGGCTTATCTTGGGCATTGGGGCTATGTATCGCCCTAATGGTGATGGACCACAAACTGCTTTGTTTGACATTAAACCGGAAAATCCACAAGAACAACCGGTCAGTACACCAGTTTCTCAAGTCGAAAAAACGCCTATTCCATCGGTACAAAGCAAGACTTCAACCACTCCTTCCGAACGAAAAGTGGCTAAAATAGTTATCTATTATACTGACGGCACGTATGAAGAAAGATAAATAAATCAAACGAATATGGCAGACGATAAGAAAATTATATTCTCAATGGTGGGCGTAAGTAAGGCCTTTTCACCACAAAAACGAGTATTAAACAATATCTACCTTAGTTTCTTCTATGGCGCCAAAATCGGCATTATTGGCCTAAATGGTGCTGGTAAATCTACATTAATGAAGATAATAGCCGGTGTAGAAAAGAATTATGAAGGACAAGTGGTCTTTTCTCCCGGATATAGCGTAGGTTATTTGGAGCAAGATCCTAAGTTAAACCCAGAAAAAACAGTTCGTGAATGTGTGCAAGAGGGCGTTCAAGAAACAATAGATATGTTGCACGAGTATGACGAAATCAATAATGCCTTTGCGGATCCTAATGCGGACTACGATAAACTATTGGCTCGTCAAGCCGAATTACAAGACAAGTTGGATAGTGTAGATGCTTGGAATATTGACCAGAAATTAGATCGTGCTATGGATGCTTTGCGTTGTCCTGAGGATGATGCTGTCATCAAAAATCTTTCAGGGGGAGAAAGACGTCGCGTTGCTTTATGTCGTTTACTATTGCAGCAACCGGATATCCTCTTATTAGACGAACCTACCAACCATCTTGATGCTGAATCAATTGATTGGTTGGAGCAACACTTGCAACAATATGCAGGAACTGTTATCTGCATCACGCATGACCGTTATTTCCTAGATAATGTAGCCGGTTGGATATTGGAGTTAGATCGTGGAGAAGGTATTCCTTGGAAGGGCAATTACTCATCGTGGCTTGAGCAAAAAACTGCCCGAATGGCAATGGAAGAGAAGCAAGCCAGCAAACGCCGCAAGACATTGGAACGTGAACTAGAGTGGGTTAGAATGGCCCCAAAGGCGCGTCAAGCTAAGTCTAAAGCACGTTTGGGAGCATATGACAAAATGCTTAATGCAGAACAAAAAGAACGAGAGGAACAGTTGGAGATATTTATTCCTAATGGACCTCGTTTGGGCAATAAGGTTATTAACGCCGTAGATGTGGCTAAATCTTTCGGTGAACGCTGCCTTTTTGAGGGCATGAACTTCATGCTGCCACCTAATGGCATTGTGGGTATTATTGGTCCTAATGGTGCAGGAAAAACCACTCTATTTAGAATGATAATGGGACAGGAAACCGTGGATAAAGGCACTTTCGAGGTAGGAGATACCGTCAAAGTAGGGTATGTGGATCAGATTCACTCAGGTATAGACCCTGAAAAAACCGTATTTGAAACCATTTCAAACGGGACAGACTATATACGCGTAGGAGGACGTGAGATATCGGCTAGAGCATATCTTAGTCGTTTTAACTTTGCCGGATCAGACCAAGAGAAAAAATGTGGTATGTTATCCGGCGGTGAACGTAATCGCTTGCATCTGGCACTAACACTTAAATCCGAGGCGAATGTACTATTGTTAGACGAACCAACTAATGACATTGATGTTAACACACTCCGTGCATTAGAAGAAGGATTAGAGAATTTTGCCGGTTGCGCTGTCGTAATTAGCCACGACCGATGGTTCTTGGATCGAATATGCACGCATATACTGGCATACGAGGGCGATGGTAATGTGTATTGGTTTGAAGGCTCTTATAGCGAGTACGAACAAAATAAGAAACTCCGTTTAGGAGAAGATGCTGTCAACCCAAAACGTATTCACTACAAGAAACTAATGGAATAATCTTATGATTATTGCTAAAAAATTTGCATATCTCAAATATTTGTAGTATCTTTGCACAAATTTTGGAGTTTCATAATATGAAAGCATTTGTATTTCCCGGTCAAGGGGCTCAATTTGTTGGAATGGGTAAGGACTTATATGAGTCCTATCCGGTAGCTAAGCAGATGTTCGAGACGGCCAATGATATATTGGGATTCCGTATCACGGATGTTATGTTTAATGGTGAGGCAGAGGATTTAAAACAAACTCGAGTTACTCAACCTGCCGTCTTTCTGCATTCAGTCATCATGAATCAAGTTATGACAATCTATCATCCAGATATGGTAGCCGGTCATAGTTTAGGAGAATATTCTGCACTGGTGGCTAGCGGTGTCCTTGGTTTTGAGGATGCTGTTAGATTGGTTAGTAAACGTGCTGCAGCAATGCAAAACGCTTGTGAGATGCAGGAAAGTACGATGGCGGCTGTATTAGGCATGCCGGATGAAAAAGTAGATGAAATATGTCAACAAGTATCCGGAGAGGTTGTTGTGGCAGCTAATTTTAACTGTCCTGGCCAAGTGGTAATTAGTGGCACCATCGCCGGTGTTGATCGTGCATGTGAACTGCTGCGCGAAGCAGGTGCAAAGCGTGCTATCCGGTTACAGGTTGGGGGAGCATTCCATTCGCCATTGATGCAACCTGCTGCAGAGGAACTTAAAGAAGCTATTCTTACTACTGAGTTCCATAAGCCAATGTGTCCCATCTACCAAAACGTAAACGCGTATCCACAAACAGATCCTGAAGAAATTCGCCAGAATCTGCTATTGCAACTAACAGCGCCGGTTCGTTGGACGCAAACTATTAAGAACATGATTTGTGACGGAGCCACCGAATTCTATGAGTTTGGACCGGGCGATGTTCTTAAGGGACTTATCCGTAAGATTGATTCCACTGTACAAGTTGGTTAATCGCTATCAATTGCTTGAAATACTTCTGGTATTTTAATGCTTTTAATTGCGATTATGTAAAATGGTATACGTAGAGTTCTGCTCTATTTGTTTGTTTGATTGATATTTATGACATATAATTTAAAACTGAACGAAAACGATGATCTTCGTGATGAAGATGGCAAAATTATTCCTATTATAGAGGGAAATGATGCTTCTCATCCGTGCAAAGTAAATACCGGCGACATACTTGGTGTGTTGCCGTTGCGTAATATGGTATTGTTCCCTGGTGTGTTGTTACCTGTTGCCGTGTCGCGTCCTAAATCGCAGCGATTAGTAATGAATGCGTACAAGCAAGAGAAACTAATAGCCGTTTGTTGCCAACACGAAAAAGATGTACAGGAACCGGGAGCAGAAGATTTATACAGATTAGGAACTGCTGCTCGAATTGTGCAGATTGTTGAGATAGATGCGCCTAATATCATGGTCATTCTAGAAGGTATTGATCGCATTGGCGTGGATGAATTTACTACATCACGCCAAAATGTGATTAAAGCCAGAGTAACCGTTCTGCCGGAAGTATTCCCGCGTCGTGGCGATAAGGAGTTCTTGGCTGTTTGCAGTAATATTAAGGACCAAGCCATTAACCTTATTCGTCGCTCTGACAATACACCTCCTGAAGCAGGAATGACATTGCGCAATATTGATAATCCCCCTACCCTTGTCAACTATATCTGCGTTAATTTTGGTCTCAAAATTGAAGAAAAACAGGAGTTATTGTCCTGCGATTCCATTGCAAAACGCGCTTTACGGCTATTAGAGTACCTCAACAAAGAGGTGCAAATGCTTGAAATGAAGGAAGATATCCAGACTAAAACAAGAGAAGGTTTGGATAAAGAACAGCGCGAATACTACTTGCAGCGCCAAATGGAGACCATTCAGAAGGAATTGGGTGATACCGGAGCACAAGTCATCAATGAGATGAAGGAGAAGGCTGCTAAGAAGAAGTGGCCGGAAAACGTCAAGAAAGTCTTTGATGAAGAATTGCTCAAGTTGCAACGAATGTCCACACATTCTGCTGACTACACGACTCAGCAGAATTACCTGGATACCCTTCTGAACTTGCCTTGGGGCGAATATACTGAGGATAATTTTGATATTAAGAATGCCCAAAATGTATTAGATGCCGACCATTACGGTTTGGAGAAAGTTAAGGAACGCATCTTAGAATACTTGGCTGTGCAAAAGCAACTGCATATCACCGGTGTTTCCAATAGTAAGACCCCTATTCTATGCTTATATGGCCCTCCGGGAGTTGGTAAAACCAGTTTAGGCAAATCGGTTGCAAAGGCATTAGGACGCAAATACACTCGGATGTCCTTAGGCGGATTGCACGATGAGGCAGAGATTCGCGGACATCGACGCACATATATTGGTGCTATGCCTGGACGTATTATTGAGAATATACAAAAGGTTAAAAGTAGCAATCCGGTCTTCATCCTGGATGAGATAGATAAGATTGGTGCAGATTACAAAGGTGATCCTACTTCAGCGTTGTTAGAGGTGCTGGATCCTGAGCAGAACAAGGCTTTCCACGACAATTACCTAAATGTCGATTACGATTTGAGTAAGGTTCTCTTTATAGCCACGGCTAACACGTTAGATTCTATACCTCGCCCCTTGCTAGATCGTATGGAGTTGATTGAGATGACAGGTTATCTGATTGAAGAGAAAGTAGAGATTGCCAAACGTCATCTTATTCCCAAGGAATTAGAAGATCACGGATTAAGTTCCAAGCAATTAAAACTGAAAAAAGAGATTATTGAACACCTTATAGATGATTATACACGCGAGTCGGGCGTTCGTTCATTAGAGCGTCAAATCGCAACTGTTTGCCGTAAAGTGGTGACTAAGATTGCATTAGAAGAAACATATAATGCATCTGTGACGCGGGAAGACCTGATACAGTACCTAGGTCAAAAGCGTTTCTCACGCGATCAGTATGAGAATAATAAGTATGTAGGTGTAGTTACCGGTTTGGCGTGGACCCAAGTAGGTGGAGAAATTTTGTTTATAGAGACCAGCCTAAGTCCGGCCAAGCAACCTACCCTTACCCTTACGGGTAACTTAGGCGATGTGATGAAAGAAAGTGCAACCATAGCCTTGGGATATATTAAGGCGCATGCTGATCAGTTTAATATCAAACGCAAGGATATTGACTCGCAATCGGTTCATATCCACGTGCCCGAAGGAGCTATTCCCAAAGATGGCCCCAGCGCCGGTATCACGATGACCACAGCACTTGTTTCCGCCTTTACAAAACGTAAAGTAAGGCCACGCATCGCTATGACTGGCGAGATGACATTACGTGGCAAGGTTCTGCCTATTGGTGGCGTTAAGGAGAAAATCTTAGCTGCTAAACGTGCAGGGATAACAGATTTGATTCTATGCGAGGATAATCGCAAGGATGTGATGGAAATAGCACCAATCTATTTAAAGGGGTTGACATTCCACTATGTGAAAGATATCCAAGAAGTGATTGACTATGCGCTATTATAATTGGAATTTATGACAACACTATTAATATTTTTGTTTATAGCGATGGGCGTCTCGTTCCTTTGTTCAACATTGGAATCGGTTTTGATGTCCACTACCCTCTCGTTTATCAATTTACGTGAAGAAGAAGGTTATGCTCCGGCTAAGCGAATGAAGCAATACAAGACAGAGCCGGAAGTGCCATTGGCCGCTATTCTATCATTAAATACTATTGCCAATACCGTTGGTGCAGCAGGTGTGGGTCAGCAGGCAAACATCTTGTTTGGAAGTCAATGGTTTGGATTGGTAAGTGCTATAGTTACCCTACTCATTTTGATTTTCTCGGAGATTATTCCTAAAACTTTTGGCACTACTTATTGGAAGAACTTGATGGGATTTACTGCCGGTACGATTAGGGTGTTAATTGTGCTGATGTATCCATTTGTAAAACTTATCCATTGGGTATCACGTCTTTTCCCTGAAAATGAAGAGTCTATCGTCAGTCGTGAGGAAGTGGTAGCATTAGCCAATGTTGGTGAGCAAGAAGGTGTAATCGAAGAAGATGAGAAGAAAATTATCCGTAATGTAATACGTTTGGATGAGATTAAGGCCTCTGATGTTATGACTCCCCGAGTTGTAGCGTCTATTGCGCCGGAGAGTATGACATTAAAGGACTACTATGATTGTGACGATTACGACCATTTCTCGCGTATTCCTGTATATAATGATAGTCCTGAGTATATCACCGGTTATGTGATGCGTGATGATGCTTTAGAGAATTTAACGGAGGATCATTTCAGCAAGACGTTAGGTGAGATTAAACGTTCTATTCCTCAGTTTAATGAAAATATGTCAATTGGAGATATCTTTGACCAAATGCTCAAAGAGAAATCTCAGATAGGTATCATCATTGATGAATATGGTTGCTTCCAAGGCATTTTAACTTTGGAGGATGTAATAGAAACCATTTTTGGTTTGGAGATTATAGACGAGAACGATGAGTTTGCAGATATGCAGCAGTATGCACGTGAACGCTGGCGTCAACGTCAGAAACGCTTCCGTCAACCACTTCCTAAGGGGAAGAAGGACTAATCCCTACTCTGCCTCTTCAGTAGGTTCAATATGAATGGATATTTGTGTTTCGTTACCAAATTGGTTACGAATAGCATTTTCGGCTAATACCGTCAGGTGATGGGCGTTAGCGACCGTCATATTAGGATCCACCACAATATGTGCTCCTATTATCATAATTGGTCCATTACGACGTGTGCGTAGGTCGTGCACGTTAGTGACACCATCTACGGACAGAATGAGTTGCATAATATGTTGCTCTATTTCTTCCGGTAATGAACCATCTGTTAACTCATATAGAGCCGGTATAGCCATTTTGACAGCGATTACGACAATAAAGATACTTATGATACAACCTACAATAGGGTCTAAGATAACCCATTTGCCGCCAAAGCAAATAGCACCGCCTATACCAATGGCTGCTCCAATGGAGGACAGAGCGTCGGAACGATGATGCCAAGCATTGGTAATCATAGCAGA
>JAGHTR010000177.1 GCA_018065205.1 Candidatus Colicola caccequi | reverse complement strand
TGTATTTCTGCGATGGCGATTCATTAACCATCAATGGACAGGTCTTCAAGCAATCCGGTGAATACAGAGATACGGTAAAGAGCATTCATGGTTGCGATAGTATTTTGATTTATCCCATCAACAAGTACCCTGCATTCCATTATAATGAGGAACGCACCATTCAAATGGGAGACATGCTACTCTGGCATGGTCAGTCCTTACAATCAGAAGGAACCTACTATGACAAGCAGCAAACCATTCATGGTTGTGATTCTATTTATATCTTATTGTTGCATGTCAATCCTGCCACTCGTCCAATCCCATTGGTAGAGACTTTTGCCGAGACTTGCCGACAAGAAGGCTATGTATGGAGAAACAAGTCATACTATAGCGAGGGTATTTATTACGACACTGTCCGCACCGGTGTTGGAGAAGATACTATTTATTGCTTACATTTAACTATTTATCCCACCTACGAGCAACACCAAACCCTATCCTTCTGTCAAGGAGGCTCAATAGAGATCAATGACCATATCTTCACACAACCCGGAGAATACAGAGACACAGTAAACACCATTCATGGTTGCGATAGTATCATCATTTATCACCTGAATACCTACCCCATTTTCCAACATACAGAGGAACAAACCATTCAGGCCGGAGATGTACTGATTTGGCGCGGACAGACCTTGCAGTCAGAAGGCATCTACTATGACAAGAACCAAACCATCTATGGGTGCGACTCCATCTATACCCTTATTCTGCACGTCAATCCTGCTCCACGTCCAATACCATTGGTAGAGACGTTTGCCGGAACGTGTAAACAAGAAGGCTACGAATGGAGAGACCATCTATACTTCAACGAAGGTGTGTATTATGACACCATCAAAACCGGTATAGGAGAAGATACTATTTATTGCCTGCATCTGACTGTCTATCCTACCTATGAATTACACCAGACCTTATCCTTCTGCCAAGGTAGTTCATTAGAGTTTAGGGGTAAGGTATTCACAGAGCCCGGCGAATATCGGGATACATTAAACTCGATTTATGGTTGTGATAGCATCATCATCTATCACATCAACACCTATCCCACTTTCCATCAGTATGACACGATTGTGATTACCGACCAAGATCAACGCACTTGGCATGGTCAGCAAATAACAGAAAGCAAGACTTATTACGATTCGTACACAGATATTCATGGCTGTGACAGCGTCTATCAATTATATGCTATCATACTGCCTACCTATCGTTATGTATTAGATACTACTATCTGCAAAAATGCTCTACCGTTCTTCTGGCGCGGTCAAAACATTAGTGCAGAAGGCACTTATACCCAAAAATACGAAAGCATTTATCACACGGATTCAATCTATATCCTTAATCTAACCGTTCATCCTACATACTGGTCTATACAAAACATCTATTTCTGTGAAGGCGGTGAAGTTACCTACGCTGGTAAGACCTACCACCAAGCAGGCAGAGACACCCTATCCTTTGTGTCCCAGTATGGTTGCGATAGCATCGTTGAAGTGATTGTTAGCGAGCGCAAGAAATGGATGCAATCCGATACATTACGAATGAGTAACCAAGAGAGCCGAGATTGGCATGGTTATCATATTACCAAAAGCGGCACCTATTATGACCGCTTAACTAATGTAGATGGTTGTGACTCTGTATATGAATTAGTTGTTTATGTATTCCCCACCTTCCTATTTGAAAAAGATACTGCCATCTGCCAAAGTGAGGCTCCCTATCTGTGGCAAGGTATGGAATGTAGCCGTTTAGGCACACATACCTATGATACCGTCTTTAAGACCATTCATGGTTTAGATTCTATCTACCGTCTCACCTTGACTATCTGGCCGGAATACGAACAAACCCAACAGATCAATATCTGTAAAGGCGGTTCATTTGAGATTAATGGTCACATTTTTACCGAAGCAGGGGAATATCGCGATACGATGCGAACCATTCATGGTTGCGATAGTGTAATTACTTACCACGTCAACATGTATCCGTACTTCCACCATTTTGATACCATCACCATTACTGACCAAGAATCGTACACATGGCATGGACAATCCATCACTACCACAGGAACCTATTTCGATGTCAATACCGACAAACATGGTTGTGATAGTATTTACCAATTATTTGCTACCGTACTTCCCACTTATCGATTCACATTAGACACTACTGTTTGCGAAAGTACCTTGCCTTTCACATGGCGAGGCAAAGAGATTGGACGTGCCGGCACGTATACCGACCCACTGAGAAGTATCTATAATACCGACTCCATCTATGTGCTGAATGTATCGTTACTGCCTTCTTATTGGAATGTGCAGAATATCTATTTCTGTGAAGGAGGTGATGTCACCTTTGGAGGCAAGACTTATACTAAATCATGTCGAGATACTATCCGC
>JAGHTR010000051.1 GCA_018065205.1 Candidatus Colicola caccequi | reverse complement strand
TTGCGGCTATCCTGACCGTTATCGGTTACTCAATCAACGATACCGTGGTTATCTTTGACCGTGTACGTGAATACAACACGCTCTATAGCAAACGTGATCGTTTGATGAATATCAACGACGCTATCAATAACACCCTCAGCCGTACGTTCTCGACCTCTATGTCCACCTTTGTGGTACTGTTGGCAATCTTAGTATTTGGCGGTGAGAGCATTCGCGGATTCGTATTCGCATTGCTGGTTGGTGTAATCGTTGGTACGTACTCGTCTATGTGTCTGGCTCCGAATATCGCTTACGAGATTCAGAAGGCACAAGACAGTCGCCGCGAGGCTAAACTGCAAAAATAATTCCACGCACGTGCGCGTAAGTAAATAAGGTGCTCTTCACGGGCACCTTATTAGTTAACGCAAAAGCAAACGTAAACGCAAACGGTGCTTAGAGCACTCCAGTAAAACGTAAACGCAAACGTAGGCTAAACTAAATCTAAATGATATGAAACGAGTTGTATTGTTGGGGTTGATGGCATTGTTGATAGTGCCAAGTGTGTTTGCTAAGAAAGAGAAAAAACCGCAGGAAGTGGATTCGTTAGGCAATCCCATTAAGACCGGTTGGAACTTTGGTATATTGCCTTCCATCGCATACGATGCCGATTATGGTTTTCAGGGAGGTATATTGACGAATGTCTATTATTATGGGGACGGTAAGCAATATCCCGAGTATATCCATAGTATTTATTTTGAGGGTGCTTATACCACTAAGCATCATGGTATTTTCCGTCTTAATTACGATAGCAAGTACCTCATCCCTAACCATCGTCTGACTTTAGATGCTACCTATTTGCCGGATGCTATGTGCGACTTTTACGGCTTTAATGGCTATCAGTCTAAGTTCAATAATGAATGGGTTAGTTGGAATAAGAAAGTGAGTAAGATGGCATGTCCGGAAGAGTATCAATCTCGCGTCTTCTACAAGTACAAACGTGACCTGATTCGCTTTGCAGCAGATATTGAGGGCACTATCTATAAGGACTTGAAATGGAATGCCGGTATTGGTGTATTGGGATACATCATTAACGATTGCGACATTTCCATGATCAATGGCAAGAAAGATTTTGATCCTAATGTACCACGTTATGACCAGAAACCTTTGGATAAGAGTGTTGTAGGACTATATGATTTGTATAAACAGTGGGGATTGATTGATAAGGCGGAGCAGAATGGAGGTTGGCATCCCTATGCACGTGTAGGTTTAACGTTTGATACACGTGACAAGCGTCAAGGTCCGAATCGTGGTATTTATGCGGATGCTTTCTTCACCTATTCGGCTGCCTTTAATGCTTCGTATGGTCAGCAGGCCTCTGCCGGTTATAACCACCTGCAGTTTAACTTCACCTTCCGTCACTACGTGCCGGTGCTGCAACGCCAGAACCGTTGCTTCAGCAATATTGTGTTTGCGTATCGTATCGGTACGCAGAACCTGATTGCCGGTAAGAGTCCGTTCTATATGGATAATTACATGAATACCCTCTTTATCCAGCGTGTTTATTATGAGGGACTGGGTGGAGGCAACTCCATTCGTGGTATGATGGCAAACCGAATCTCGGCTAAAGGCTTTGCTTTCGCCAATGTGGAGTTCCGTTTCCGTATCGTGAACTTTGATATTGGTCACCAGCATTTCTATGTGGGACTCAATCCGTTCTTTGATTTAGGTGTTGTGACTCAGCCGTATAAGATTGACGAGGATGCTATTAAGGCTCAAGTTGAATCCGGTCAATATAAACACGAGGTATATAATCCGGCGACCAAGAGTTATGACCAAGTCGATTATAGATACGAGGATTTCTTCTCTACTGACGAAAAGGACATCTACCGTCCGCATATGACGGCCGGTATAGGTTTGAAGATTGGTATGAATGAAAACTTTGTGCTCTCTGCTGACTGGGCAATGCCGGTGAACGAGCATAAGTATATGGTACAAGATAACGCTAAGTACTCCAATTTCTACGTTAAGATGGGCTACTTATTCTGATTCTTATATACTCAGTACATGTAAGGCATTCCAGCGATCCGCTTGAATGTCTTTCTTTTGTTTAATAGCCTGTGCCATAGGAACATAAACGATTTCGTCGTTTTGCATACCTACCATAATACTGCGTTGATCGTCCAGCAACGCGAGGATAGCGTGGCATCCGAAGCGAGATGCTAAGATACGGTCGTAAGCGGTAGGTGAACCACCTCGTTGCAGGTGTCCGAGGATAGTGACGCGCGTTCCATAATCCGGATGTTCTTGCTCAATCATCTCGGCTACGGCCTTGGCACCACCTTCCACGGCATGTTCTTGCACGAGCACGATGGCGGAGTTCTTATGTTTGCGCCGACCCTGACCTAATGCTTCGTCAATCTGCTCTGCGATGGTGGCACGTTCAGGAATGATAGCCGCTTCTACGCCTCCGGCAATAGCTGCGTTCAACGTCAGGAATCCTGCATCCCGTCCCATCACTTCCACTACAAACACACGTTCGTGGCTGGTGCCGGTATCGCGCAACTTATCTACGCAGTCCATAATGGTATTGAGGGCGGTGTCGTAACCGATGGTGGAGTCGGTGCCCCATAAGTCGTTATCGATCGTGGCAGGAACACCGATGACAGTCACGTTATACTCTTGAGATAGACTTCGCGCTCCCGTAAAGGTGCCATCACCGCCGATAACGATTAGTGCATCTATTTGTTCGCGCACCAGTGTCTCGTAGGCTTGACGGCGTCCCTCAGGGGTCTTGAATTCCTCGCAACGAGCTGATTTAAGAATCGTGCCTCCCCGTTGGATAATACCACTAACGTCTTGGGTTGTGAACTCTTGTACTTCTCCCTCTATAAGTCCTTTATATCCACGGAAGATAGCTTTAACGCGCATACCATTTGCGATTGCAGCACGGGTCACGGCGCGAACAGCTGCGTTCATACCGGGAGCATCGCCGCCGGAGGTTAATACACCGATTGTTTTAATTCTTGATTCCATATATTGTTATTGAATAGTTAACTTATTCAGTTGGTCTCTAACTTGCTCCATCAACCATAGCGGGGTGCTGGTGGCACCGCAGATACCGATTTTTTGAGTTGAAAGTTTAATGTTTAGCGTTGAGAGTAGTTCGGTAGAGGATAGTTCTGCCGGTGATGATACAAAAATCGTGCTAGGATTAGCTTGCTTACAGTGCTCAAACAGCACTTTGGCATTGCTGCTTTTTTGTCCACCCACAAAAATAACTAAGTCTTGCTGTTTGGCAAAGGCTTGTAGTTGGGTGACGCGATTGGCCACATTGCGGCAAATGGTATCTTCTACGTTTAACTTAATATCTAAATGACTGCTCTCTACTTTCAACTTTAGACGATTTACTATTTCCCTAAATTCATCCACTGACTTAGTGGTTTGTGAGAAGAGGTAGATATCGCGTGTCAAGTCCATCTCATCCAGGTCCTGCGGTTTTTCAATGACGATGGCTGTATTGTCGGTTTGTCCCTGCAACCCAATCACTTCGGCGTGTCCTACCTTTCCAAAGATGACTATTTGTGCTTGTGGATGTTGGATATAGGTGGTACGAATCCGCTCCTGCAGTTTTTTTACGACGGGACAAGTGGCATCAATGACCTCAATGCCGTTAGCACGTGCCGTGGCATAGGTGGATGGTGGTTCGCCGTGTGCACGAAGCAGCACTCGTCCGCCTCGCATTTGTTGGAAATCGTTGTAGTCGATAGTGCGCAGTCCTGCATGCTCCAGTCGTTCCACTTCCTGGCCGTTATGCACGATATCGCCTAAACAAGACAAGGAACCTTTTTGCAGTTCCTCTTCGGCTTTTTTGATGGCACTGGTTACACCAAAGCAGAAGCCCGATCCGGTATCAATGGATACGATCATTGAAGAAACGTATATAATCCTTCATTTGGTCCTCAAACGGTATGTCGGAGTTGTCATATAGGATGGCATCTTCGGCTTGACGCAGAGGTGATTCCGCCCGATGGGTATCGCGATAATCCCGTTCGTTGATATCTTTTACTACATCCTCGTATATGGGTTGTTCTCCCTTGCCGACTAATTCCTTATATCTGCGCATCGCGCGCACCTCAGGTGATGCGGTGATGAAGAGTTTTAGTTCAGCTTGCGGAAAAACAACGGTACCGATGTCCCGTCCATCCATAACGATTCCTTTTTCGTTCCCCATGCGTTGTTGCTGGGCGACAAGGAAAGCCCGCACTTCTTTGACTTGGCTCACTTGGGATGCCATGTTCCCTGCCTCAAGGGAACGAATCTCTTTCTCTACATCTTCGCCATTGAGCAAGGTGTGTTGTGAGCCGTCTTCCATTCGTGCAAATGAGACGGATAGGTCGGATAGATGCGATACGATAGACAGACAGTCTAAGTTATTGCGCAAGCAGTACAGCGCGACGGCACGGTACATAGCACCGGTATCGATATAGTTGTATCCTACGGCCTTGGCAATGGCTTTGGCAATAGTAGATTTACCACTGGATGAAGGACCATCTACGGCAATGATTATTTTTTTCATTTCATTAATTGATTGATGTCTAAGCTGAGTGATGCTTGGTAGGTGAGGTTAGACTTGGTGTATTGACTGATAGCAAAACCGACCCGCACCATTTTGATTTTTAGTCCACCACCTATACCGAATCCTGCCAGACTGCGTTGGTCTTTAAGACCCATCTCGGCGCGGCGGCGGTGGTTATAACTGAGGGTGAGGTAGAATTTCTCACTCTTAGGAACGATATCCAATGCAAAGATGGTATGGCGGAACATCATGTCATACCACGGAACGGACTTACCTCTATCCTCGGTAGGCTGATTGGTTAGTTCGTAGTTAAGATTCCACCGCTGCATGTTATGAATAGTCATACTAAGTCGGATAGGCGCGTGTTTGAAGCGATAGGCCAGACCTAATTCCAGGTTAAAGGGCAGGGATTCGCGGGCCTGATTGCTCTCTTGGGTGTAGAAACCTTTGAGTTGCCAACCTATATTGCGCAGGGTCAAACCTAACTGGAAGGTGGAGTCGGCGGTTTGAAAGTGACCACCTACATCGGCAGCCAGTGCAAAAGCCGAGTAGGACTCATAGAAAGACATGATAGGCTTAAGACTGACACCTACGGTAAAATGCGGACCTAATTGACGGGCATACATGATGTCGATGAGCATATCTCGCGCCGAAAAACTGCCTCCGGTAAGGTTACCTTTATCGTCGGCGTACTTCATTGTACCGTAATCTAAATAGTGTATTCCTACGGCAAAGTAGTTAGGTTTATCCGGTTCGTCAGGTTGTTTTTCAATCTTACTGCGCCCAAAGTTCCACCCGAATAAGGCACTACCTAAATTAACACCTTCTAAGTAATGCGCGTAGTTGAGTTCTAATATCTTATCTGTTCCTGCGCATAGTAGGGCAGGGTTTTGCATCGCCATGCTGATTTCTCCATCCTGTATCGCTACATTATCTCCGCCCAAGGCGCAGAGACGCGACGAATAGGGTAGGCTGAGGAATGAATACACACTACTGCCGGCCGCTTTAGTTTGGGCTGTTATGGGCAGATAATGCACCAGCATTAACAATAAGATAATATAAAAACTATGTTTTTTCATAAAAACGCTGCAAAAGTACAATTTTTTTTGGATATATCCAAATTTTTTAGTAACTTTGCACGCTATTTTGAATAAATAACTTAAAAATAACTTTATTATGTGGTTAAAAGATTCTTCTATTGGCCGTAAGTTCATTATGAGTATTACCGGCCTGTTCTTGGTCCTTTTCCTGCTTTTCCATGGTTCTATGAACCTGTGCCTGGTGATTGATGACATCTTTGGCACGCAGGGTTACAATTGGATCTGCGCCATGTTGGGTGCTAATTGGTACGCCATCATTGGTACGCTTGTTTTGGCATTGGGTGTAGTGGTGCATTTCTGCTATGCCATTTATTTGACTATCCAGAACCGCGCTGCACGGGGCACCGATCGTTATGCGATGGAGGCTCGTCAGGAGGGTGTACAATGGGCATCTAAGAATATGCTCGTGCTGGGTATTATCGTAATCGGTTTCTTGGTATTGCACCTTTACAATTTCTGGTACAAGATGCAGTTTGCTGAGTTGACCGGTGTTGAAACATCCATGTTTGATCCTCAGGATGGCAGTGCTATCGTTAAGGGTTTATTCACCAATGGCGTATGTGGTATTATCTACTGCTTACTGTATTTGGTATGGTTGGTTGCTTTGTGGTTCCACCTCAGTCACGGCGTTTGGTCCGCTTTGCAAACATTAGGTTGGAGCAACCTGATTTGGCTGAAACGAATCAAAGTGATTGGTGTTATTTTTGCTACCATTGCTGTTGGTTTATTTATGGTCGTAACGGTTTATTTCTTAGGTGTTAATATTGGTTCAATGATGTAATAATATGGCAACGAAAAAAGATACAAAAGTGGCTACGACCACTAAGAAAGTAGCTGCTGCAAAGAAAGCAACTACCACAAAGAAAGCAACTGCTACAAAGAAAGTGGCTGCTACAAAGAAAGTGGCTGATGTAAAGGTAATCACGCCTGAGATGGCGAAGATTCCTGCAGGTCCTTTGGCAGAGAAATGGACCAATTACAAAGATCATCAAAAACTGGTTAACCCTGCCAACAAGCGTCGTTTGGACGTAATCGTAGTGGGAACCGGTTTGGCGGGTGCTTCTGCTGCAGCTACCTTGGCTGAGTTAGGATTTAACGTGCTTAACTTCTGCATCCAGGATAGTCCGCGTCGTGCGCACTCGATTGCTGCACAAGGTGGTATCAATGCTGCCAAGAACTATCAGAATGATGGTGATAGTGTTTATCGTCTTTACTACGATACCATCAAGGGGGGAGACTACCGCGCTCGTGAGGCTAACGTGTATCGTTTGGCTGAAGTAAGTAATAACATCATTGACCAATGTGTGGCACAGGGAGTGCCTTTTGCTCGTGAATACGGAGGATTGCTGGATAACCGTTCATTTGGTGGTGCCCAAGTTAGCCGTACTTTCTACGCTAAGGGTCAAACCGGTCAACAACTGTTGCTTGGTGCTTACAGCGCATTGAGCCGTCAGATTGGTAAGGGTAAGGTTAAGATGTACACTCGTTATGAGATGTTGGATATCGTGATGATTAAGGACGAGAACGGCGAAGAACGTGCTCGTGGTATCATTGCTCGTAACTTAGTAACCGGCCGCATTGAGCGTTTCTTCGGTCATGCCGTTGTAATCGCTTCCGGTGGTTATGGTAATACGTTCTTCTTGAGCACCAACGCCATGGCAAGTAACGGTTCGGCTGCTATGCAGATGTACCGTCACGGAGCATATTTTGCTAACCCGTGCTATGCACAGATTCACCCCACTTGTATTCCTAAGCATGGAGACTTCCAAAGTAAGTTAACTTTGATGTCAGAGTCCTTGCGTAACGATGGCCGTATCTGGGTTCCTAAGAAACTGGAGGACGCTAAGAAACTGCAAGCCGGCGAAATCAAGGGTCGTGATATTCCTGAGGAAGACCGTGATTACTACTTGGAGCGTCGTTATCCGGCATTCGGTAATTTAGTTCCTCGTGACGTGGCTTCGCGTGCTGCTAAGGAACGTTGCGATAAAGGCTATGGTGTCAATAACACGGGTCTGGCTGTGTTCTTGGATTTCAGCGAGGCTATTCAACGTCTGGGTAAAGATGTTGTAGCTCAAAAATATGGTAACCTTTTCCAAATGTACGAGAAAATCGTGGACGAGAATCCGTATGAGAATCCAATGATGATCTTCCCGGCTATCCACTATACGATGGGTGGTATTTGGGTTGACTATGAGTTACAAACATCGGTTAAGGGTCTGTTCTGTATTGGTGAGGCTAACTTCTCAGACCATGGTGCTAACCGTCTGGGAGCCAGTGCCTTGATGCAAGGTTTGGCTGATGGTTACTTTGTATTACCTTATACTATTCAGAATTACCTGAGCGACCAGATTGGTGTACCTCGTATGAGTACTGACCTGCCTGAGTTCGCTGAGGCCGAGAAGAATGTGAACGATAAGATTGCTCGCTTGATGGCTATTCAAGGTCAACGCTCGGTAGATAGTATCCATAAGGAACTGGGTCTTATCATGTGGGACTTTGTAGGTATGGGTCGTACCGCAGAGAGTCTAAAGACGGCTATCAAGAAGATTGACGCACTTAAGAAAGAGTTCTGGAGCAATGTATATATCCCCGGTGAGGCTAACAGCCTGAATAACGAGTTGGAGAAAGCATTGCGTCTGAGTGACTTCATCGAGATTGGTCGTCTGATGGCTATTGATGCTCTCAACCGTGAAGAGAGTTGCGGTGGTCACTTCCGTGAGGAGTACCAAACCGAAGAAGGAGAGGCACTTCGTCAAGATGATAAGTTCAGCTATGTTGCTTGCTGGAAATACACCGGTGAGGATAGCGAACCTGAACTGATTAAGGAACCGCTCGACTACGAGTTCACTGAACGTAAAACGAGAAATTACAAAGCTTAAAGATTATGGATAGTTATATTAATATCAAAGTTCGTGTTTGGCGTCAGGCCGGACCGAAGGCTCAAGGTCATTTTGAGACGTATGAGTTGAAACATATCTTCCAAGGAGCATCTTTCCTTGAGATGATTGATATCCTCAATGAGCAACTGATTGCCGAGAAGAAAGATCCTATTGCATTCGATCATGATTGTCGCGAAGGTATCTGCGGTATGTGCTCAATGTATGTAAATGGTCATCCTCATGGACCAGACAGCGCTATTACAACCTGCCAATTGCACATGCGTCATTTCCACGATGGCGAAACGATTACAGTGGAGCCTTGGCGTAGCCGTGCTTTCCCTGTAATCAAGGACTTGATGGTGGATCGTCAGGCTTATGACAAGATCATGCAAGCCGGAGGCTTCGTAAGCGTGAACACCGGTGGCGTACCGGATGCTAATGCCATTGCTATTCCTAAACCGGTAGCAGACGAGGCTATGGATGCAGCTTCATGTATTGGTTGCGGTGCTTGCGCTGCGGCTTGTAAGAATGGTAGTGCTATGCTGTTCGTCAGTGCTAAGGTTAGTCAGTTGGCTCTGCTTCCGCAAGGTAAGATAGAGGCTGCTAAGCGTGCTAAAGCCATGGTGGCTAAGATGGATGAATTAGGATTTGGTAACTGCACCAATACCGGCGCTTGCGCTGCTGAGTGCCCCAAGAGTGTCAGCCTGGCTAACATTGCTCGTTTGAACCGCGAGTTCTTATGCGCCAAGTTCCAAGACTAATCATATTATTGATTCTTTTTGTAGCGACGGACTTTGTGTCCGCCGCTACTGCTTTTGTGTCCTACCCGGACGATTTTCCGTCCGCTTGGACCGGACATAAAGGGGATACGGTCACGTTTAATAACCTTTTCTATGTATGTGAGATTGACCCTTGGAATGATCAACTCACTATTGCATACCGTCGTTTACGTACGCCGGAAGAGTATGCTGTAGGGCTATCTGAAGGCGACTCAACCGATTATTATCGCATTGCTGCGCAGAACGCCGCCGACAAGATTACGCTGCATTATGATGTATCTAACTCGGTGCGATTAGGTGCCACTATTGAGCGCCTAAGGGCACGAATAGATGCAAATCAACGATTAACCGCTGTGGAATCGGTTACGTTTACCAATAATGACTTTCCCACCACCCGTCCCGACTTAGGTGATGCTTCGTTGGTTGTATGTGGTGCTAATATACAGAATTACTGGGTGACCTTTGGTAAGAATGGTGCCGAGAACGAAGAGCAGTTTCAAACGCAGACTACCAAGATATCCAAGGCATTGGTGCATATTGATGCCGATATCTATGCCATCTGTGAGTTAGAAGAAGGCAGGAAGGCGGTCTCGACGCTGGTGAACGCAATGAATAAGACAAAGGGTATGGACGTATATGCTTATACCGAAACCGGCTTTGATGAGTATCCGGCGATGACGACCAATTATATTTATCGCAAGGATAAGGTCAAACCCTACGGCAAGATGCAATTCCCATATTCAACTACCTATTCGGCGTTCCATTATCGTATGATGATGATTGGTTTTGAACAGTTATCCACAGGCGGTAAGTTTGTACTCAGTCTAAATCACTTGTTGTCTAAAGTGAGCGAGACGACCGATGATACGCGTCTGGAGAGCTGCCGCAAACTGATTACCAAAGCCAATTCGATTATCAAGAACAACACCTTCCAAGACCCGGATATACTTTTTTTAGGCGATTATAATAATTACACCATGGAGGCTCCCAATCAGTACTTAGTGGAGAGTGGGTTGGTGGACCAATTGATGCGATTGGATTCGGCAGGCTATTCATATTCGTATAATGGTGAGGTGGGCTATTTGGACCGTTGTTTTTCAACGCCCTCCATGAATGACCAAATTACGGCGGTACATCCTTATCACCTCAATACAGACACCTACTACCGCTATGGATATAAGTATGCAGATACATCCATGTATCGCTATGCTGATCATGATCCTATTTTAGTGGGCTTGCGTTTAAGAATAGGTACTGATTTGCACGAGGGGACTGTACCTTATTCCATAAAAAAAGTTGTCCAAGACGGACAACTTCTTATACTGCGTGATGGTAAGTTATATACCATCCAAGGATTTGCTTATTAAATCTCTTGCTCGGTTGCTTCATACTCTGCTTTTACGTCCTCGTAGAAGTGAACGATTGCTGTATTCATATAGGGTGTAATCCAGAGGAAACCGATGCAGCAGGTCAGGATACCAACGAAGTACCATCCGATGAAGCTAAAGTATAGCTTGAATAATTCCCATTTATGTCCGCGCATCATGTAACGGCTCTTTTTCAGGGCTTCGCGGGCTGTCAGTTCAGGGTTATCCTTAATCACTAATGCTACCATGGAGTAGGCTAAGGCGAAGATAATACCACCGATGCAGAGGGTTACAATGGAGATGAGGAAGATAACAATGTACATCAGGAAGCCTGCTACCACGTAAGCGGTGTAGTTATCCAGGAATCCACGCCATAGTTGACGCATCGGACTAACTTCGTTTTCCTCTTTGCGGACGATGCTTAATAGCAAAGCGCATAGACTGAACTCCAACGGCATTACCAGTAATATGGCGGCAATGAATGAGGTGCTGGAACCAAACATACTGAGTGAGTCCATGTGGGACAGTGTTCCTACTAATCCTATACCGCTACCAATACCGGCAATCAGGATAATAACTAAAAGGATGACAGCCATGTCATTCCAATACGAACTCAGCGTGCTCCACGCCTGTTCGCGATACTCTTTACTTCTTTTCATAATTTAAATATTTTAGTTTGCGTTTTCGTTATCGTTTTCGTTAATTATCGCTAACGCCTTATCCTCTTTCTCCGTCATGACGGCTTTGGTTTCCGGCGTTTTGTCGCCTTGCCCGGTCAGGTGTAGTAGTCCATGCACAAGGATACGATGCACTTCGTCCATATAATCCACTCCTACCATTTCGGCATTGCTGCGAATTGTCTCCAACGACAGGTATATATCTCCACTCACGCGCCCGGGCGTAGTATAATCAAAGGTGATAACATCGGTGTAGTAGTCGTGCTGCAGGAACTGACGATTGACCTCTAATATGCGATTATCATCGCAGAAGATATAGGTGATATCGCCCAAGGCAAACCCATATCCTGCCGCTACGCGGCGGAGCCAATTTTCGACACGCGCAGGGTTGATGGGTGGCATATCTATGTTTTCTGTAACAAAATGCAGCATAGTTTTCTAATTCGGTTACAAAGGTACTGCTTTTTTTTTATATATGCAAGAAAAATCAATACTGATAGTCTATTTTATAAACGGCTACCGGTGAGGTTTGACCATTTTTATATCCGGCTACACCAATGTAATAGATGCCCGAACTCCAACATTCCCAAGTCAGATTAACATACGACACGCCTGTATCCACATATCCCAACTCGGCTGCCCTAATCGCATCGGTCTGCCATGCTTTTTCTACGGAGCCACCATATTTGGACTTAACTTCATATTCGGGCCAAATACACCAAACATACGTTTCTTCCGGCATCGTAGATGTTATCTGCACCTTATTGTCGGTGGATAAATAATCAAAGGAAAAGTCCAGACCTTCGATATATTCATTTTTCAACGTAGTAAATGGTTTCTTCGCCAACGCAGGAATATACGTTGTATCATCCATATTGATAGCTACGGCAATAGCTACATAATCGGTGCCACTGACTAAACCGTCCTTCTCGGTAAAGGTATATGAGTCCTTTTCATAACTGACTATATCCCCCAATTGGCTCCCGTAATTAGTCCTTAGGAAGTCAATATAGGCATTGGCAAACTGTTCATCATCGGTGTACTCCTTCATGGCTTCAGCCGGCACATAGTCAAAGTAATATGCCACTTGGCGCGATGGTTCCACTGATATGGTGGCTGTCGTCTTGCCCACATCCGTTACATCTAATGCCAAAGTCACCGGCTCTTGAACAACTGCCACTGTGATGCTGTCCATTTGATAGGAAGGCAGAGGACGTATGGCCTTACCGTCTTGCCAGAACATCAACCAAGACTCATTTCCTGTGGGTTCGGTAGAACGATTAACCAATACTCGCTTTCCAGGACGCGCCGGCAGGCGCATGGAGGCGGTGAAGAACTTACCGGTCCGCTGTCCTGAATCATTACAACCGGCAATAACCACTGTATATTGCCCCTCCGTGATATATCTCTCGGCATAGTTCAGTTCAATCTTCCCTCGCTCCAAATCTAACGATGGTACAAATAATTTTGCATCAATGTACGCTTGCCAGAACATCTCCGGCGTCAGCATTTCCATACCTACATACTTAGCCATCCCCGCCAAACTCTCATCTGTTGTCAGTTGCCACATATAGGTCTGCTCCCCATCCGAAGGCGTAATAATCAAATTGCTATCGGTCTGCTCTACTACAAATGTTAAATCTGTAAACGAATGTTCGGCAATGGTGATTGAATCTATCAAACGCGCATCAGTCTGCCATAGAAGTTCTCCCTGTTGATAAAACCCCCATTGAGTAATCGTTTGTGCTTGCAGCATGATGGCACTCAATAGCAAAAAAATGATATACTTTGTTCTTCTCATTGTTTTTCTATTTTATAAATCTGTGTTCCTTGCTGCCATAAATACACACCGGCAGGCAATGTCTCCCAATCCGAACTGACAGGCATTCCTTGTATATTATATACGTGCACGCCCGAGAGATGTAACGCATCCTGTTGAATAACCTCCGGTAAGGCGGTTGGAGAGTCCGTTATCGCCATTTTATGTATATCTGCTAAAGCAGACTTGCCTATTTCTATGCCGTCCTTGTTGATTAGGAACATGCTATCCTGACGAATTTGCAGGTATCCTATTTTTTCCACGGCTTCACTCCATGCTTCACCACTTAGGAGGGTGATGGTTACGTGCTGCGCCCACATAAACGTCGTAGAACATAAACATCCTATTACCAATAATCTTTTAAACATAAATACACAAATTTGACTGCAAAGATACGATTTTTTTCAGAAATACGCAAAAAAATTTGCATATATGTAAAAAAAAATGTAATTTTGCGACCAAATTCACAAAAACGGACACCACGCGCGTCAAAACGCGGGTACAAATAAACATTATTATTAACAAAAAAACAAAGTTTTTATGCAGAAGTTTTTCTCACTCGTTTGCGCTATTTTATTAGTCTTTAGCGCAAGCGCTGCTCCCGTAGCACAGAAGGCTCAACTCGTAAAGAAAGCCCCTGTTGCTGTAGAGCAAATGCAGAAAGTTCAGCTTGAGAAAGCTCAAGTTGCGAACTTCAATCAACTCAGTGCCGCTCCGGCTCTGACAGTTTCTAACCAAAAGGC
>JAGHTR010000180.1 GCA_018065205.1 Candidatus Colicola caccequi | reverse complement strand
AACGGACCTCCGTACTGCTCTTGGTCAATTTGGTCAGACAAATTCTCAAACGTGAGTGTTTTTAGTTGATAATCATGTTGTTGTGCGTACGCAACAGAGGTAACAAGCACTGCTGTTGCAAGAATCATTGTTTTTTTCATAATGTTTTTGTTTTAATTAATTATGTTTATTTATGATACGACCTAATATGTCGTATGTATTTGCTCCGCGGAGGATGCGTATTGAGCCATTGTGGAATATTTTTACACCTTGCCCAACAAGGTTATTGGCTGAGAGAGTGGCATCCTTGCTATTTTCCTCCAAAGAAGTAGCGCAAGGGTGTAAATCAAAAGCATCCAAAATCTCCGTACTGCATTCCCCAAGCCAGCCGTTATATTGATTGATAGCGGTATAGACTTTAACGAACTGTATGCCGTCAAGGTAAACAGGATTACCATCTGCATCCACAGCCCAGTCTATTTTGAATTCTGAAGCGTGCATTTCCGGTTCGTCGGGCAGTTCGTTGGGCTGGTCATCGGCATATCCCCAGTCAAAGCAATAGGAAACATAATAACTGCCTGTGCCGCTTTCATCTACACCGTTATTTGCCATGATAGTGCCTGTAAACGAAATACTATCACCCAACCAAAGAGGGAAGTAATCCTGTTTATGAAAAGTGTTTTTAGGCATATACCCTTTTTCTCCCGTAGAAGAAGACCAAGCAATATAGGTGGTATCGCAGAGAAATTTATATTCATTATTTGGAGTTGCTTGATGATTGGACGGAGTGCGATAGTAAGTGATGGTATAGTTATGGCGAGTAGTTGGTTTATAGTATTCGCTTCCTGCCAACTCGTACCATGTATCATCGGGCAAACCGTTGTGGTTGTCATCGCGACTGACCATCACAATACCGGGTTCGCTACTGCCACCTCGTTGTGTTGTTTGATTAGGATTGGCATTCGCATAAAATGAGTTACCAAGAATCTTAAAATCGTATGCGCCTTCGACATTTAGAATTTCGTGGTCAAACCCAAATACAATATATCCGCCATAACCGCCCAACGAAATCATCTCTTGATTATGATTGGTAATAGCAGAGTCAGCCTTGGCAGCCATAGAAGCAGGCGTATCTTCGGCAGTAGCCTTTGGCATTGTGTTAACAAACTGCCCGGGAGCAGGACAATACTCATACACACGATCAATGTACGGATTAGAACCCCACGCAAAACAAAGGGGCAAAATAGCAAAAACGATGGTAAAATGATGTTTCATATATTTGGAACGTTATATTTTTTCGGTTTTAAATCTAAAACAAATATGTGCCGGGATATCACCTGTACGCACAGACCATTTTGCCATACCATTCTGGCCGATACACCATAGCGTTCCCGGAGAAACGTAGTTCTTGGCATCGGTAACGTAAATATCTTTTGTTTTAGGATTTACAGCTATTCCGTAGGGTACATCAATTTTGACAGTTGGGTCTTGTATAAAATTACGCGTTACTATCTCGTGTGTTTTTACGTTGACAATGGCGTATGTAACTTCCGTGTCATAGGTTATGTAACTAAATTCGGTAGCGCAAATATAAAGCGAGTCTCCGTCAATCCACATATTACTGACAGCAACCATAACTGAATCTGTCACTTTATCCGTCTTGGTATCAATACAATACAAGCGTGAAGGTTGGTCATAATAATCACCGCGAGACGATACCCAGATTTGTCCATAACGGTCTGCACGCAGACGGTGGAGATTATTCACCACGTCAATGGTCTTTCTGCTTTTGTTTTCCAAATCAATTACGGAAACGGTATGTTCATAGTTAGGCACCATATATCCACCTGAATTAGCCACATAGAGTTGATTACCTACCACCTCCAACTCGTCCGGCTGAAAGCCGACATGGCAGGTATCGACGATTTGGAGAGTGGTAGTATCAAACTTGGCAACGTAACCTATTTGCGCTTTTGTGGCATCAACTACCACCGGACCTGCGTACGAAGTCAAGTATCCGTAACCGTCCTTGAATGCAAGATAACGGCAGTTGGGAACTTGTATAGTACCGATATGTTTAGTGGTGGCAGCATCCATCACTTCTACCAAGTTGGAACAGTTAATTACCGCATACAGGCGCGAACCATAAATCTTTATGTCGTTACCCACATCCCCTAATGACTGTTTTACTTCGGGATTAACCGCTTGGTAGATATTGCGCGTGTAGGTGCCTGACGAAAAATCGTAATAATCCAACGAGGCTTTGTTGGAACCCATATTACCTTCGTTCAACAGATAAAAACCTATTACTTCCGTACGGGTTGTATCACCTGTTGACTCCATTTCCGGCTGTATAAAAATATCCGGTTCACGGCACGCGTTAAATAATAAACTTAACGATAAATTTACCATTAATACCCGGCATCGGATAGTTGAGGATAATGTCATATTGCTGATTAAAAATGTTATTTATTTCCAACGAAGTATCTATGTCAAATGATGTATTGACTTTATTCTTGGCAGGGCGTATTTTGAAAAGGTATCCCAAAGCCACATCATGTGTGTACCACGGTTGCTCGTAGTTGGCAGGTATATTGGCGGAGTTGTGATAACGTTCACCCACATAAATGAAACTATAATTAAAACTTAACCCATTCCATTTTAGGTTAGCAAGAGCCGAGCAGGAATGCCATGGTATATAGGCGATTTGTCCGCCGTAGGTTATCGGATTGTTGGAATCCGTAAAATCTTGTGCTTTTTGATAGGTATAATTGCCGCTTACTTTTAGATGTAAGGGAAAAGATGTTGTGGATAACGGGAATGTGAAATCCAAACCTGCATTCACATCTACACCGCGTATTTCCACATATCCTATATTCATCATCATCCACCTGTATTGAGAATTGCCTTTGGGTATCGCCACTATCTTATTCTTGACCTGATTGAAGTACCCGTCCACTTTCGCATGCAAGCCAATCTTTGTGCCTTGTGCATCGTGCAGAGTGAACTGCTTTGAGTATTCCAAACTGACATCATACTGCTTTGTCTCTTCGGGTTTAAGTGCTATATTACCGACATCCGTATAATATAAGTCATTAAAGGTAGGCATGCGGAAAATCTGCTTATAGAAGGCACGTATAAACCATTGTTCCTTCAATAACGGCTGATAACTCAAGAACACCGCCGGAGTAAAACAAGGTTTTTGATTGTTGGTGGTTGATTGATGATTGCTTATTCTATCTTGGACAAAGTTTCCTAATACACTGGCTTGGGCTTGTATCCATTTGTAATGAAACGAGGTTGCCGCTGCAACCAAAGCAGTATGACGAATAGGATAAACGAAGTTCGCCATATTAGACGAAAGAGTATTATAGATATAATCCCCGCTCAGTGTCAAATTCCACCAATCAAACAGTTCCACCTGATTAGCCCAACTTATGTAAACCTCCTGTTGTAAAAATGTATTGTCAATATACATAAGCGTGGTATCCGGATTGAGATAACGCATTTTGTCGTTTGCATACTTAGCAGAGATTTGCATCTCCCATCGCCTGCCTACCCTGTATTGAAAAGCACCCTGCACAAACGCATTTCTATCCCATTGTCGTTGCGATGAAGTCCATACATTACGAATGATTGCGCGCGGGATGCCCTTATTGCTTTGGTAGTAATACCCTTTGATATGCCATTTACCATGTGGGAGGTAGCCAAATAGTCCAGCCTCCGCACGAAAAGCATTGACATCACCGTTCTGACGATACCCGGTGGTATCCCATGCTACGCTGCCATTAGGAAGGTGTTTTTTAATCGTAAAGGGGTAACGTCCCGTAGCATACGTATATTCAACGTTCATATTTAGGCTGACCGACTCAGATAGTTTTTGTTCATATAGTAATGATGGATTGGCTAATCCAAAACTACCTGCTTTCATACCTACAATGACATTGTATTTTTTGCCATGTTCAAAGGTAGGTCTTCGTGTACGAATATAGATTGTGCCTGCCGAGCCAAAGTCTTTGGCCGACTGGAGCGATTCGGTTTTTTGGCCATTATAAAGAGAAACACTTTCGATGTTTTCCAGCGAGAACTTGCCCAGATCGACAGTACCATTTTGGGCATTCCCCACCTCTATGCCATCGTAGAAGACGCCGACGTGGTGGCTACCCATTGAGCGTATATCTACTGTTTTTATGCCGCCTACTCCGCCAAAGTCTTTAATCTGAACACCAGAGAAATAACGCATGGCATCGGCTACAGAATGAGCAGATAGTTCTTGCAAACGTTCTCCGTCCAAAGATTGTGCAGGTATGACGCCGGTCTGTTTTTTAGCAACAATGGTCACTTCATCCAGGGTACAAAAGCGCGAAATAGAGTCCGATTCGGGCTCAGGAATGGCCCATATAGGATGGACACATATTATGAATAGGCATACGCAGATAATGCGTTGGGACCAACCTAATGTGCGCCTTGTTGCGGCAAGACGACATAATGACAAAGATAATATGTAGAAAACAAAACTGCTCATTGCTGCCCCTAATCCTCGAAGGGAGTCAATTCATTTATGCAAGAGGTTGTCTTCTGACTTATCTCAGTATTTGTTTGTAGCCTTCCCGGATTGAGTAGTTGTTATGTACAATCCAGTGACTTATAGATACCAAACAATTCCTATAGAGAATCACAGCAGCGGGTCTGTGCAGGACTTTCACCTGCTTCCATTACCAATTGCGACTGCAAAATTACAAAGAATTTTTGGAATATGCAAGAAAAACTTGCTTTTATTTGCTATTTTAATAAAAATTTTACTGGAATTTACGAAGAAAATTACAAAGAATTTTTGATATTTGCAAATAAAAATGGCAACTTCGGATAGAAATTGCCATTTTATACACTAAATAATAGTATTCTTAGAGAGCGTTGATCTCTTTGAGGATACCGGTTGTTTTAGCAACAGCGGCATAAGAAGCGGCGAAGAGTTCTTTCTCAGCGTTGGTCATGCGCAGTTTAACGATTTTCTCGATACCACGTTTACCGATGATACAAGGAACACCCATATAGATATCTTTGCAGCCATACTCGCCGTTGAGGTAAGCGGAGCAAGGAATCATTTTCTTTTGGTCATTGATGATAGCGTCAACAACAGCAGCAGCACTTGCGCCCGGAGCCATCCAAGCACTAGTACCCAGCAGTCCGGTGAGCGTAGCGCCACCAACCATAGTAGCCTTAACGACTTCGTCAAGATCAGCCTTAGTCATGAAGTTAGTAACAGGAATTCCTTTATAGGTAGCGAAGCGAGCCATAGGAATCATGGTTGTATCACCGTGACCACCGATAACGAAGCCTTCTACGTCGCGGGCGTTGCAGTTAAGTTTTTGACTCAAATAGTATTTGAGACGGCTGCTATCCAAAGCACCACCCATACCGATAACGCGATTCTTCTTGAGTCCGGTAGCCTTCATTGTCAGATAAGCCATTGTATCCATAGGATTAGATACAACAACAAGGATAGCCTTAGGCGAATACTTCAGGATTTGTTGAGCCACGCTCTTTACGATGCCAGCGTTCACACCGATTAGTTCTTCGCGAGTCATACCTGGTTTACGAGGAATACCACTGGTAATAACGACAACATCCGAATTAGCGGTTTCTTCATACTTATTGGTAACACCTTTAACAACGGTATCAAAACCAATGAGTTGTGCGGTTTGCATGATATCCATGGCCTTACCTTCAGCAACGCCTTCTTTGATATCGATTAAAACAACTTCACTTGCGACCTTCTTAACGGCCAGCACATTTGCACATGTAGCGCCTACGTTACCTGCGCCTACAACAGTTACTTTTGACATGATAATAAATGTTTATTGTTGATTGATTAATTTATTGTTCTTGGCATTTACGTTCACTAATGGCCTCATTAACGTTGATGATATAATCACCCATTTTTTCGCATTCATTAATGATATCCATATAGTTAACACCCATGAGATATTCGTATTTATGTTCGGTAATATTGACTGTATTTTGTGCTTTTAACAGGTCACGATAGTTATTGATTTCGTGCTCCATATTGCAAGCAGCCATGAAGTCGTTATCCGAGATATAGTTAACGTTTTCAAGCACTACAACCATATTTTGCAGGGCTGTATCCAGCAGGGCAAACATATGCGCCACATTATTATTTTGGTATTCAGTAAATTTGTATTTACCTTCGTGACGGAACTTAATGTAGCGAGCGATGTTATAGTTAGCATCGCCGACGGACTCTAATTCGGACACGATACGCAACATTTTATGCACTTCGTGTTTAGACTGTTCACTGAGTCGACCATCCGCCACTTTATTGAGGTATCCGGCAATCTCGACCTCCATGCGATCGGATATACCTTCGTATTTTTCAACACGAGAGAAAGTAGAAGCGAACTCGCTTTCGTCCTTGGTATCGTATAACGTGCGCAACATACCTAACATACGAGCGACGCGATCGGCCATGACGTGAATTTCTTTCCATGCTTGTAGGATAGAGAACTCGGAAGTGGACATCAAACCACCGGTGATGAACTTAAGTTGTCCTTCTTCCTCTTTAATCTTATTAGGAATGATGCGGCAAACGAGTTTTTCGAGTTGTGGAACAAATCCGATTAATATGCAGGTATTGCATACGTTAAAAGCGGTGTGGAAAGTAGCCAAGATGGCATTTAGTTGGTCCGGATTTATATCTTGAACCTGCCCCGGCGTAAAGTCCACATGCCACAGGTTGCATATTGTACCTACGAACCAGCGGAAGATGCAGAGTACCCAAATTACGCCAAACACGTTAAATACCAAGTGTGCCATAGCGGCTCTTCGAGCCTGTGATGAAGCGGATAGGGCGACAACGTTGGAGGTGATGGTAGTACCGATATTCTCACCCATGACGAGTGCTATACCCATATCAATAGGTAGGATATGTGAGGAGCAGAGGGTCATTGTGATGGCCATGATTGCTGCCGAGGACTGCACGGCAAAGGTAAGCATACCTCCCACTACCAAGTAGAGGAAGTAACTGCCATAACCATAGGATGAGGTAGATGCGAAGAAGTTTACCACTGCCTTTATTTCATCCAAGTGCATTTCGTTAGCGTTAATCTTAAGGGTAGTTAATCCGAGTAGCATTAGAGCCAAACCGATGATGAACTCACCCATGTTGGCTTTGCGTTTGGTGTATATTAGAATAACGGCTAAGACGATAGCGAAATAGACGATGAAGCGCATATCAAGAGAGCCACCGCCGAGCACCATGATCCATGCGGTAAAGGTAGTACCGATGTTGGCACCCATGATAACGGAGATGGCTTGTCTAAGCGTCAGTATTCCTGCACTAACAAAAGAAACAGTCATCACCGTTGTAGCGGTTGATGACTGGATACTTGCAGTAATAAAAGCACCTGTTAATACGCCGGAGAAACGGTTAGTAGTCATAGTGCCCAGTACATTACTGAGTTTACTACCAGCCATTTTTTGCAGACCCTCACTCATCACCTTCATACCATACATAAGCATGGCGACTGAACCGAATAGGGTAAGAATTTGTAGGAGTAATTGCATATATCTTTTTAATTAGCGTACAAAGGTACACTTTTTTTTTTGATTGAGCAAAAAAAGTTTACTTTTTTAGCAAAAAAGCATTTAGTTTCTTACTGTTACATGGAAGCAACTCTGTTTTGCCTCATATTTAACATATATATGTCCGGCTCTTTGTTGATTAAGCAGGGTTTGTGCCAAGACGAGTTTGAGATTATCGTCAGTTATGGAGTCGGTTGTTTGTGTTACTTTTTCGTAGTGCCAATAAGCCAGGTCGAAAGTAGTTCCGTAGTTATGTGCGGAGTTTGGGATTGAGTTGGAGTTGCATCGTTGGAGACGCCGTATATCTTCCTGAGAACGGAGCACGGATGTTACGCGAAAGCGATGGTGAGGTAATCCATTCCGCGCCAGTATATCTGCGAATTCGGCACCGATGGAGTCTAATCGCGCAGCAGCGGTAGGGACGAGATAAGGGAGTGAGTGCGTCAGTTCCTCCACGATGTAGTTAGGTGTGGATTGGATGAGGCGCAGTTGACCGCTCATTTTCTCGGCGGCAGCGCGATTGGCAGGTCCAACTTTTAGTCCTATTTTGGCAGCCGCAGCCAGATGTTTATCGTTGCGGTCAGCAAAGGCTTTTTTATAACTAAATGGACGTCCGTTATAGGCTACGATACGAGGGGAGGGGGAGGGAGAGGGAGAGTGTGAGTGAGAGGGAGAGGGGGAGGGAGAGGGGGTGAGTGAGTTAGTGGATGAGTGGATGAGTGGATGAGCGGGTGAATGGGTGAGAGAGGTATCTGTATTGCAGGGGATGGGGTCCTGCATAACAGCTGATTCTGCATGCTTCGGAAGGAAGCATATCAAAATCAGCAAGCCACAGATTGAAACGATTATTTTTTCAATTATATCTTTCACTGAG
>JAGHTR010000046.1 GCA_018065205.1 Candidatus Colicola caccequi | reverse complement strand
AGCAGTTCAACGCCCACCCATAATAAGATGACGGCTACTACCACGGTTGCTAGTGTTTCAAACTTGCCGTGACCATAGTCGTGGTTTTTATCCACACCTTTGCTACTGACTTTCACCATTACTAATACGACTATATCGCTTACCAGGTCGCTTAATGAATGGATAGCATCGGCAATCATAGCCGAACTGCGTCCAAATAGTCCTGCTATCAATTTGAAAACGGTAAGTAATAGATTTCCCACTGCTCCCCAAATCGTTACTTGGGATATTTTTTGTTCTCGAGTCATAGTATATTTAGATATGGGCTATATACCCCTTAGTTGGTATATCTATATTGCGGAATCCTGCTTCGTATAGATGATCTTTGTAGGCCTCTTGTGCAGCTGATTCACCATGTACGATAAAGGTACGGCGAATAGTAGATATATTTTGGCTACGAGATATATAATCAATCATCTCGTGATAGTCCCCGTGCCCGGAGAAGCCTTCTATCTTGGTCACTTGTGCTTTTATCTTGTGGTCAAAGCCGAATATGCTGACCCATTGCAGTTTAGGGTCTTGTATACGTGCTCCTAATGACGTGGGCGTACAGTACCCTACTATCAGAATAGTGGTGGATGGGTCTGATATATGGTTAGCTACATGATGTTTGATTCGTCCTGCTTCCAACATACCTGAGGCCGATATGATAATACAAGGTTCGTCGCTATTATTGAGTGCCTTGCTTTCATTTATATCCGTTATGTACTTAAGGGATGAGAATCCAAACGGGTCGTCATCAAATCGCATAGAGTCTTGAACGTCCTCGTTCAAGGCATCTGTGTACATTCTAAAGATATGTGTAGCATTGACGGACAGTGGTGAATCTACATATACCTTGATCTTAGGCAGACTGCCGTCATTGTATAGTTTATTGAGTACATAGACTATTTCTTGTGTGCGTCCCACCGAGAAACTTGGTATGAGCAGTTTGCCTTTTTTATAGACGCACGTATCCTCAACGACATGCAGCAGTTCTTCTTCGCTAACTAGCGAATCATCATGTAGGCGGTCACCATAAGTAGATTCGCAGATCAAACAGTCGCATTGGGGAAATAATTGTGGGCTACATAGGATGTGACTATGTTGCCGTCCTAAGTCGCCGGTATAGGCGATACGTTTCCATTCCCCATCCTCTTTTATTTCCAGACTAATGACGGCAGAGCCGAGCATATGACCGGAATTGGTGAGGGTAACAAAGACATCATCGCAGAGTTTGTATTTACGGTCATAATTAACGGATATGAACAGTTTCATACATTGTTGTGCGTGGTTGATGTCGTAAAGGGGATCTACTTTGGGTTTATGTAAACGATCCATTTTCTTATTGTACCATCGTATATCTTGCGCTTGAATGTATGCAGTATCTTGCAACATGATAGCGCATAGGTCTCGGGTGGCAGGCGTAGATATGATATCTCCGCGGAACCCAAGACGATAGATATAAGGAATTAAACCGGAGTGGTCGATATGTGCGTGACTTAGAATGAGGTAGTCGATTTGTTTAGGATCGAACCCCAAATCACGGTTAGCGGCATCTGTTTCCATGCCTTTTCCCTGGTACATACCACAATCGAGCAAGATTCGCTTGCCCGATTGTGTTGTAATCAGGTGCTTACTGCCGGTTACTTCTTCAGCGGCACCTAAGAATTGGATTGTCATACGTTTAGAATTAGACCATCAATGCG
>JAGHTR010000029.1 GCA_018065205.1 Candidatus Colicola caccequi | reverse complement strand
CTATTTATCGTTCTGATTATTTTGGCTCTTGAAGCACGCGAATTAGATTCTTCGCAACTTGCTCATCCGTAAAACGACCTGCTTGAATCGTTCCCTTAGCAACCATCTCTTCTCGGAGGTGGTTGTTTGTTAATACCTGATTCAACTGTCTGCCAATCTCATCAATATCCAACGGATTGGCATAAATGGCAGCATCACCACCGGTTTCTGCAAAGCAGCTTCCGGTAGAGGTCAACACAGGTGTTCCTACGCACATGGCCTCCAAGATTGGAATACCAAATCCTTCAAATATGCTTGGATAGCATAGCACTTCAGCACCTTTGTAGATGGCGGGAAAATCAACAAAAGGTACACCATGACGCAGCAGCAAGGTCACCCCTAATTGCTGAGCCAATTCAGCAGCTTCGTCGGCATACTTACTATGGCCACCTATGGCCACCAAGGGCATATCAATCTTGGCTGCAGCCAACGCACAAATGAGATTCTTAAGGTTTTTACGTGGTTCAATAGCCCCTACATCCAATAGATATTGATTGGGTAAACCATATTTGATTCTGACATCCTCTACCTGTTGAACCGAAATCGGTTGACGGAAGATATTGCTACACCCTTGATAAACAACTCGTATTTTATTCTCATCCGCATGAAAGAACTCTATCATGTCGCGTTTGGTTTGTTCAGAGATAGCAATGATTGTATCGGCCGTCTGGCAAGCGAAACGTACTTTTTGTGTGAATAACCAACGATAAGTCGGACTATATAGTTCAGGATAACGCACAAAAATAGCATCATGCATTGTCACTACCGAACGGGCATTAGACCGACCAATAGTGAAGGGCAGTTCGCCGCTCAGACCATGATAAACATCGCATTCTGGCACCTTCATAAACGAACGGCTCAGTCCGCTTTTATCCATCAGTACAACTTCCCAATCCGGAGCATACTCACGAATCAAACGCACTACATCGCGACTGTAATTACCTAAGCCACGATGGTTGTGAAAATACCGTTTTGCATCAAAGACTATTCGCATTTTGTACTTATTGTAATAGGTTGCGCCCACCCCTTGGATAATCCTGTAAGGTTAAGCAATGTCATATTTCTCGCATAACTGCGCATATCGGCGGCTTTATCGGGCAAAGAGTCCAATACATTCTCTCCATTTGAGATATCATATAATAATTCTCTTCCAGTCTGAATGCTATGACAGAAGAAATGCTGTCCATCCGAACAACCTAAATGTTCGTGACTAACAAAAAAAGCATAGCGGCGATTTTCTTGCGTTAAATCAATGCCTAAACTATTATTATCGAAGGGAATCCCAAGCATACTCAATACAGTTGGATAAATATCAATTTGTGAAGCCACCTTATTAATGCGCCTCGGTGATAAGCCAACACCGCAAAAATATAATGGAATCACGTGATGTTCCAAACTCATTTCATATTTAGAATGTTCGGTAAACCCATGATCAGCGACTAAAATGAACAAGGTATTTTTCCCCCACTCCGTTTGCAATGCTTGAGTCATAAAGTTACGCAGTGCATCATCCGCAAAAGACAAGATACGTTCTTCATCATCTGCACCACGATTCTTGTATTGTTCAGGAACAATATAAGGGCCATGGTGACTAACAGTCAGGAATAACGCATATTGAGGTATACCTGTTTGAGTTAATTCATTCATCGCCTGTAAACCATACTCAAACAGATAATCATCTTGTACCCCGAAATTATTGACGGCCTTACTTTGAGGATAATCATAAATAGAATAGATTCGTTGAATATGATTGCTACACCAGAAAGAATTCATATTATCAAACTGCGGATTGCTCGTGATAAAGCAGGAGGTATGATATCCTTCCTGTTGTAAATAATACGGTAATCCCGTAAATATTGGAGGCTCAGTTGTCATCATCGTAGTTCCAAAGAACGGTTCATAACCGCAGGTGGATCCAATAATACCATGATTGGTATGCACACTCGCTGAAAAACAATTAGAATAATAGATAGAACTATCCCGTAGATTACGAAGAAACGGCGTTACATATTGTCCTTCATATACTCTATCTAAATTAACTCTAGACATTCCTTCCATCAGAATGAGTACAACATGTTTTTTGCTCTTCATTTCACCGGTTGGTACAACCGATCTCGTTAACGGAGAGAGCGTATCTGCTATACAAAAATTCAATTCTTTCTCTGCATAAGACAATGCCTCTTGTTCTGATACTTCATTCAAGATTGCAGGCATTTCATTCTTCGCTACTGTAGCAGTCTTAATAATATAAAACACCGGATTAACTCCTAACTTATTGTAGAACGGATTCTCACAGAAGTAGGCAAAACTAACGCTCAGCGGGTAACGCTGGAAACTACTTCGCATACCGCAAATAACTAAGCCCCACAATAAAACGCCAATTGCTGCTACAATACTATATTTTTTAAATTTATTGCTCATAAAAGTGTCTTTTTATACCTATTTCCGATTGCCTTTAATGCACCGATATACGCTAAAATTAATGCTACTGCAATAGCCAAAAATACCAAATTCAGTTTATCACCGAATACCATTCCTGCTGTATCTCCAACAAAGCCAAACCATTCCGTTACGGATATATTTAGGTGATTTTCAAAAAACATGTAATATCTCGCATCAGCCACACCCACAAACAACAACACCGCATATACGACACTCATATACCACTCGACCCCCGTGATAGCTTTTTTCATCCATTCGCCATAGAAAGGTTTATCCATAAGGCAGATTGACCAAATAGTCAAGAATGCAATCGGAGCAGCCCCCATAAAACAGGCAATTAAGTTGTCAAACTTAACACCTATCACCATCGCTGTTAGCAACAAACTCCAATCTATTCCCTCAACCGGTGTATTACTTAACACAAGGATAACTCGACATAGCGTCATAGCAAGCAAGCATAGCACATGTACTGCTACCATATACCCAATTGTTTGATAAAAAGGTTTCAAATTCATCTTACCACTCATTAATTGTTTCCATTATTCGTTGAACAAAGGCACGAGCCGAATATTCCAATTCCTTATTATTGCCTATTATCAGCACCTTATCGGCTTTAGCATCCACCACGACGGTATCATTGGGTACAATCAGTCCAAAGCCATCATTATAGGCAAAGAAAGCGAACTCTTGCTGAGTTGTATCAACTATATTCTTGCCAAATACAAAATCAGCCGCATTCAGTCCCATTTGGCATAACAAGGTAGGCACTAAGTCTATCTGTGAACCTAGCCGATCAATCTGCTTCGGACAACGAACGGCGCCTCCGGTCATCACGATAGGTATTCGATAGCGAGTCGGCATATAACTCTGCAATTCCTGAGGATAAGGATAGCCATGATCAGCTATCATTACCACTAACGTGCTATCCCACATTGGACTCTGTTTGAGAGTATCCATAAAAGCATTCAAACAACTATCCGTGTAGGCAATCGCATTCAAATAAGGATGTGCCAAATGATGATACGCCACTTCAAAAGGTTCGTGACTGCTTAACGACAACACCACCGATAAACGTTTCTGTTCAGGGTGTTCGGCATAGGCTCTCAAAATATCTTTGACCGCATAATTCATCAATATATGATCCGGAACACCCCATTTACTAATACGAGCCGATGCCGGAAAATCGCGGTCGGCTACACGATCCTCAAACCCGCCTTGCACCAAATATGAACGCATATTGGTAAAGTCCTCGTCGCCTCCATAGAAGAACTTCAACTTATAGCCCTCTCTTTTTAGGCATTGACCTAATTGTGGCAGACTCTGCGACTTATACGGAGCCACCATCAACGATGTAGTAGGTTGACCCGGATAACCACTCAGCACGGCCACTACACCCCGGTCTGTACGATAACTATTCGCATAGATATTGGAGAAGAATACGCCTTCTTCACTCATTTGCTGCAAGTGTGGCATAGCCCCCCAAGCATTTAATGAAAAACTCTCAAGAATAAATAG
>JAGHTR010000078.1 GCA_018065205.1 Candidatus Colicola caccequi | reverse complement strand
TTCCAGTCAATACCGACAGAAATATCGGTGTAGGAAGGAGCCAGGATATTAGAAATTACCGGATTAGGATCTGCTGTACCGGTGTATTCACGACCGAGGTCAAACTGTGTTTGGAATCCGGCATTAACGGTTAAATACCAGTTCTTATGGAAAGCCCAACCGAACTTGGTGTTGAACTTAAGATGGTCGCTTGCTTTTTGAACCTTGTCGTATTTTTGGTCCACATAACTCATACCATACTCAATATCGAGATTGGTATCCCAACTCAGGTCGTTCTTGTCGTACAAGCAACGAACTTTACCAAAGACAGTACCGGTAACATTGTTTTTACCTCCGGCTGCCCAGTTAACCATACCGGTTGCGTTAGCGTTTAATCCAACAATACCGGACCATTTCCAATCTTTTTCTACAGGTGCTTGCTCTGCAACATCTTGTGCCATCATCACGGAGCATGCCATGATAGCGGCTAATGTGAGAAGAGTTTTCTTCATAATGTTTAAAATTTATTTGTTATTTTGTTTGCGTTTACGTTTGCGTTTTCGTTAATATTGTGCTGCATCATATACTTTATCAGCCACATCGGCTCCGGCCAGTTTCTCTATAATGCAAAAAGCGAAGTCGGCACTTAGTCCGGGTCCCTTGGCGGTAATGATGTTCTTGGATTCAACCACCAAACCACCTACGTAACTCTCACCTAAGTAAGACTCAAATCCGGGATAGCACGTAGCCTGTTTACCTTCTAATATGCCTAATCGTCCTAATACAGATGGTGCGTAGCAGATAGCCGCAATCATCTTACCCTGTTCGTTATGCTGTTTAAGCAAGTCGCACAGGGCGTTACATTTCTCTAAATGGCTGGCGCCACCGGGCAGGATGAGCATCTCTGCATCCGAGAAATCTATATCATCCATCAATCCGTCAGCCTCCACCGCTATGTTATGGGCTCCCAGCACCATGGCTGTTCCCGTAATAGACACAGTCGTTACTTGGATGTTGGCTCTACGTAACAAATCAACAGTTGTTAAGGCTTCTATTTCTTCAAAGCCATTGTCTAAAAAAAGATAATTCATAAACTTTTAATTAGTCGGTTTGTTTATTTAAATTTGAAATAATAGGTTATGTTACCCATTACTGCATTAGGATGATCTACCATATTGAACTTAGCGCGATAAGCAGCCTTCACCGCCAGTTGTTTAGTGGCCTCGTCCGAGATTGTGGTACCTTTTCCGGCACGGGCATTCACCACATTACCTTCCTTATCCACTACTATTTCCACCACCACTTTACCTTCTTGGTTAAAAGTAGCAGCCGGTTGGGGTAATGCGCCAATCAGATGGCGTCCATTCAAGTCCCATGTATTGCCTCCGGATGCCCCATGTCCTAACGGATTGCCGTTCTTAGCCGATCCTTGCTCGCCTGCCTGACCATTAGCACCTTGAGGCGAATCGGTATTGCCGAATAACGCACCTAATTGGTTGGCCTTAGCAATCGCTTCTTGCTGCTTGCGTCTCTCAGCCGCTTGCCGTTCCTGTTCCGCCTTGCGCTGACGTTCTTGCTCGCGCTGCACTGCCATGGCAGCCTCATCCTTTTGCGTTATAAGCGGTTCAGGCGTTGCCACCTCAGGAGAAGCAGCCTGAGATGATTCGGTAGGCAGATAAGGTTCCTGAGAAGGCAATCCTCCTCCCATCTCCATCTCTTCGCCAAAAGACACCATGATACCTTCATCCTCTTCAGGCTGCGGAACACGAATAAGAATGAACCACAGTAACAGGAAGATAAGTGCCATCACGATGGCGGTACCTACCGATGCTATGATATGTGATTTAGTTTCCGTTTTCACTTCTTAGTAGCAATTACGAGTTTCATCTTGTACTCATTAGCAATATCGAGCACTTTAACTACCTGCTTATACGCGATATCTTCATCGGCATGCAGGGCGATATACATCGTTGAATCCTGCTGCTGAACGCTACTCAAATAGCCCTCTAAGTCTTCCTCTATAATAGCGATGGGCTTTTCCTTACCTATGGCTACCGAGTACTGACCTAAGTTATCAATAAAGACCTTAGCCACCACTTGTTTAGTGGATGTATTGGCGCGAGCCTGAGGCAGATTGATTTTAATGTCATTAGGGGCGGACATCGTGCTGACCATTACAAAGAACAGCAACAGCAGGAAAATCAGGTCCGTCATGGATGACATGGCGAAGGAAGCCTCTACTCTATTTCGTTTTTTTAATGCCATAATAGACTCTTACTTATGCGGGTTCATTCAATAAATCCATAAACTCCATCGTCCGTCCCTCTAAACTGCGTACCACGCGGTCAATACGAGCAACAAGGAAGTTATATGCGAACATAGCCAATATACCAACGATTAGACCACCAATCGTAGTGACCATTGCCTGATACATACCTTCGGATAGCGCAGCCATCTCAATGACGCCACTGGCGTTCTGAGCCATGTTATAGAAAGTCTGCACCATACCAAGCACGGTACCTAAGAAACCGAGCATCGGAGCACCGGCAGCAATAGTAGCCATGATGACCAAACCCTTCTCTAACTTACTAACTTCCAGGTTACCTACATTCTCCACCGCCACTTGCACATCCTGCATAGGACGCCCAATACGCGTAATACCTTTCTCTATCATACGAGCAGTAGGAGTCTCTGAGGTGTGGCATAGATTAAGCGCCGAATCAATCTTACCCTCGTGGATAAAGTCCTTGATACGGTTCATGAAGTTCTTATCCTCCTGCATTGCTGAATGCAGCACTACCATTCGCTCAATAAACAGATAGATAGCACCGGCCAATAAGATAGCCAATACAATCATAATCCAGCCTCCGTAGGAAGCCATGGTCCATAAATTAATCTCTTGAGCTGCTTCTACAACAGGCTCCTCTGCAGCCATTTGTTCGGCTACTTCCGTTACTAATGTATCGATTTGCAACATAGTTTATATTGTTTAATTGTTTCTTCTATTCCCAAATACAGAGCATCTGCGATTAACGCATGACCTATACTAACCTCATCAACCCACGGGAAGGCAGTAATGAAGGGACGCAAGTTACGCAAGTTCAGATCATGACCGGCATTCAGCCCCAAGCCTAATTGGTGCGCTTTTTCGGCAGCGGGACGATAGGCAGCAATAGCGGCCTCCGGATCAGTATCGTATAAGGCAGCATACGGACCGGTATAGAGTTCCACCCTATCGGCACCAGCCTTAGCCGCATACTCCACCATACGAGGATCGGCATCTACAAACACGCTCACGCGTATGCCCGCACCCTTGAACGTACGTATAATAGGTATCAGGTACTCCAGATTAGTCTCTGTATCCCAACCATGGTTACTGGTCAATTGAGATAAAGCATCCGGAACTAACGTAACCTGAGTAGGACGCACATCCATCACCAGGTCAATAAAAGGAGGCTGAGGATTACCCTCTATATTGAACTCGGTTGTCACCAATGACTTCAACGCATACACATCACTACGACGAATATGGCGTTCATCAGGGCGAGGATGCACCGTAATACCCTCGGCACCAAAACGCTCACAATCCTGCGCAAAACGGCATACATCCGGCAAATTTCCACCCCGCGCATTACGCAAAGTAGCCACCTTATTAATATTGACGCTTAGTCTTGTCATAAATCCGGCTGCAAAGATACAAAAAAAAAAGCATATATGCAAATAAATTTTACACATAATAGATTATAAATCTATTTTATGCCCAAAATATTTGTGTATGCCAATTTTTTTTTGTACTTTTGTCGCCGAATATAAACAAAACCAGTATGAAAATCGCTTTATTTGGTAATTCGCAGAAGCCTCAGATACGTGAAGAGATTCAGCATTTATTGAATTACTTGGAGGAGCGCAAGGTAGAAGTTTTGCTCTCTCAAGAGTTGCGTCAGGAACTCAATTTTCGCGATTATGCATCTTTCGATGCTGAAATGGCACAATGCCCGGTAGATAGTTATCCCGTGGACTTTGCTTTGTCCATTGGCGGAGACGGTACGTTCCTCACCACTGCCTCTAAGTTAGTGCATACTAATATCCCTATTTTAGGCGTTAACTTTGGGCACTTAGGTTTCTTAGCAGAAGTAGAGACCAAGAACGTTGATTGCATTTTAGAGCAGTTATTAGAAGGTAAATACACCATTGAGCGTCGGGCGTTGCTGCATATCAGTTGTTCCGAAGGAGGCCATTTAGCCAGCACCGAGGCGCTGAACGAGATTGCCGTAATGAAATACGGATTAAGCAGTGCCATTACCATTTCGGCTAAGGTGAATGGTATTGACCTGACGCACTATCAGGCGGATGGACTGATGGTAGCGACACCTACCGGTTCAACAGCCTATAACATGAGTGTAGGCGGACCTATTATGGTGCCGCAGGCACGAGGCATCATCATGACACCTATCGCCAGCCATAGTTTGACGGTTCGTCCATTGGTAATTCCGGACGATTGGAAGATTGATTTGAGTGTCAAGAGCCGTACCGGCAGTTATATGGTATCCATTGACGGGCGCAGTCAGATTATGTCCGACAACATCACTTTGCATATCGAAAAATCCCCGTTGACCATTAAACTGGTACAAATAGGAGACCATAGTTTCATCAAGTCCCTAAAAGATAAACTATTATGGGGGAACTAGTGCAAATTATATGGGATGTGGACCCTATCTTAGTGCATTGGGGGCTGAACGGCGGCATACGTTGGTATGGCGTACTATGGGCCGTGGGTATTTACTTAGGGTTCCTCATTGAGCAGAAGATGTACGCACATGAAAACTGCCCCAAAGAATGGGCAGATAAGATGTTTGTATGGATGACCTTAGGTGCCATATTAGGAGCACGAATAGGTCACTGCCTCTTCTACGAATGGCATCTGACCTATGATCCCATCCAGATTTTTGCATGGACTATCCAGTATCGTAACCCGTATATCGAACATCCTTTAGAGATGATTAAGATTTGGGAAGGAGGTTTAGCTAGTCACGGCGGAGCCATAGGTCTGATTATTGCTGCGTGGGGACTAAACCGCAAGCACTTCAGCAAGGATAAACGTTTCCAAACCTCATTGATATGGGTATTAGACCGACTGGTAGTCGGTGCATGTATTACCGGACTGCTGATTAGATTGGGCAATCTGATGAACTCAGAGATCTATGGAGGTCCAACCTCTCTGCCATGGGGATTCGTCTTTGTTAGAGATGGTCAGACCGAGCCTTGTCATCCCACCCAAATCTACGAAATGATGTACTGTCTCGTCGCTTTTGTAGTCACATGGGTGATGTATTGGCGCGGCAAAGCCTATCGTCGGGAAGGACTGCTATTAGGCACTTTCCTGATTATCGTCTTCGCCTCTCGCTTTGGATTGGAGTTCATAAAAAACAATCAAGAGGCCTTTGAAACCGGTCTCTTGCTCAATATGGGTCAGTGGCTTAGCCTGCCCTTTATCCTATGGGGAATCTACTTAGTGGTGCGTTCCTTCCGTCGTCCGCTGCTGCCCGAAGTTACGGCTTAAACAACTGCTCCATCGCATTCCATCGCAATATAGCGTCATGACCATAACGCCAGATAGTCTCTCTGATCTTAGCCGGAGAGACTTCTTCATTTAGATGACTCTTACTGAAGAATTTATCGGCGTAGCATACTATTTTCTCTTCGATTGTTTCCGGGCAGTAATCCGCTGCAGGAATAGGCAAGTCCTCACGGAATACTTGTTCCATTGTTATGCCACTTCCTGTATGTCTTTCTGCCACTCGGGCATGACGTGGCAAGCCCTCCTCGCGCAATAATTCGGCACCTAAATATCCATGCTCAATGTACTTATGCGGACCGTTGCAGAATATCTTAGGAGCACTACAAAAGATAATGCCTATATCATGCAGCATGGCTGCTTCTGCAACAAAGTCCTTATCCACCTCTATGCCTCGGTCTATCAGTTGCTGCGCCAACTCCAAGGCGCGGTCGCGCACCTGAGTTGAATGGGTCAGCAGGATAGTCCTTAATTCAGGATAGTCCGCGTAGTACTTATCTATGAGTTTAATGCAATCCATTCAGTAATGCTTTAGCATCCATGCGTTTCTTGCCGGGTAATTGCAGTTCCACGATACTGACTTTGCCGTCCTTACAATCCACCGCAATCGGTCCGTCACCGGGCTCAACCTTGAAGACCTTAACGTTATCAAAGTGCTGACCATGTATATCGATGTTGCACCATGCTGTAGGATATGGACTAAGTCCACGAACGAAGTTCTTAATCTCGGTAGCAGTGCGAGTGAAGTCGATTTGGCAATCCTCCTTGAATATCTTTGGTGCCGGACGCAAGTTAGGCAGTTCAGGTTGCGGAGTAACCGGCAGGGCGATACCCTTGCGGTCGCAATCTAGAATCAGGTCCACCGTCTTAAGTGTTATATCCACACTCATCTCCATCAACCGGTCATGCACCGAGCCCACATCTTCGTTATCATCAATAGGAGTGGTTGATTGCATAATCATATTGCCGGTATCAATCTCCTGCTTAAGCATAAAAGTGGTCAGTCCGGTCTGTTTATCTCCGT
>JAGHTR010000208.1 GCA_018065205.1 Candidatus Colicola caccequi | reverse complement strand
AATGAGATTCGTTTCTGGGACGGAGTACGCACGGATGCCGAGATAGCCGAGTGGGCTAATAAGCAATTGACAGCCGACAAACAATCCGATCCGTCGCTGTTATACTACTACAAGAAACAGCCAATTCGTTATACAACAAATACGGCTATGCCGGCTTATGCTCAAAGTGTTCGGTCGGATTATTTCCAACCTAAGCAGGGTTCGATTGAATTATGGATTAAACCTGAGTTATCTGAGCGACCGATGCCGATTATTTATCAAAACAACTCCATTCTATGGCAGATAAAGGACGGCAATAAACTGCAATTCAGTATTTATCCGCTAAATAAATCCAACTCGTCTCCTTACACGATTGAGAAGAGTATCAACGATCCCGATTCGTATTGGGAGACCAATACCTTCAATCACATTGCAGTCTCTTTCCGTCCGTTACTCTCTACTCAATTAGAGGCGACGCTCTTTATCAACGGTCACCCGGTTAAGACGCAGCAGTTCACGGTGAGTGCAGAGGATGTGTTTGCTCAATCCACCGAACCGCTTCTCTTAGGCAGCAATACCAACCATGTCACAACAGACGGTTCAGCTATGTCCTACAACGGTTTTATGGATGAGATTCGCTTCTGGAACATCTACCGCGACAGCACCGCTATTGCTCGCACGATGAATGGTTACTTGAATGGTTCGGAGAGTGGACTGACCGGTTATTACCGCTGCGACGACGATATCGCCGGTGAGTTATATGACCTGAGTAAGACCGCTTCCTCCTTCAATGAACGACATATGACCACCTCGCTCATTAGAACGGACGAGAACAACGTGCCCAATCCGGATAAACTGGCGTTGTGCACCTATACGGATAGTTTAGGTAATTACTTGCTGAACGCCGTGCCTTACGGCTCCAACGGTACCACCTACCGCATCATTCCGTCCTTGGGCATTCATAAATTCAGTCCAAGCAATAAACCTATTTTCTTTGACAGTCATGCTTCCACGCATAACTCGATTGACTTCCGTGATGAGAGTTCATTCCCTGTGTCGGGGTATGTTTATTATGAGAATACCGACTATCCTGTAGCGGGTTGTAATTTCTATGTGGATGGCACAATGTGCACCAAAAACAACAAGATGATTGAGAGCGCTGCAGACGGCAGTTTTACCATCAATGTGCCCATTGGAGCCCATAGTATTACGATTAAGAAGGAAGGACATAGTTTCGCCAACGGCGGTCGCTTCCCTGCTGACCCCGACAGCGTAGAAACAACCTACAACTTTGATAGAGAACTGAATGGAATTGACTTTACCGACATCACAAAGGTTAAACTCACCGGTCGTGTAGCCGGAGGTAGTGACCAAGCCAAATTGGCTCACGGTATGCAATTGGGTAAGAACAATATCGGTCAGGCTCGCATCAATATCAGCCCTGTTGAGAAGAATAAATACAACCTCAACTTAACCGATACGACTCGCTTGTGGGCCGTTCCGGATAGCATGACGGTGAAGAGTGTCGCTACAACTCGTCCCAAAGAGGGCAGTCATGCCATGTATATCACTGTCGTTACCGACCCGCAAACCGGTGAGTTCACTGCTCTGTTGCCGCCGGTTGATATGACGGTAGATAGTATATCGATTCCTTCGGACGAGAGCAAAGTCTTCAACACCGCATCCTTCGCCAAGATGGAACTCAGTCAATGTGTTGATGCTAAACTGACCACCGACTCGGTGATGATAGATAGTGTAATGCATTACTTCCAATATACGGCCAAGTTAGATGCTATTTATCGCGTTAAACCGCAGTTGGATATTCACGATCAGAACCGTCAAGATTCGTTGTTTGGTATCACCAATTATGAGATTGTGGACCTTGCTCACGACACCTCGTATGTGGTTCCTATCATTGCTACGGATAGTGTGACGCGTAAGTCGTCGTATGTATGGGGGCGTCCCTTCTTCCTGCAAGGCAATACCTATGCCGTTGCGATACATTGTTACGAGCCATATACCAACTACGACCGTGCCGATAGTGTAGTTACGGACCAAGTGCCGGTGGGTAAGAGTACGGTTACTGTCAATAACCAACTGGGCAATCGGATTATCTTTGACAGGGATACTACCTTCATTGATTCGCAAACAGGTGATACCATTCGTTATCATGCAGGTAGCGTAGTGTCCGGTACCAATAAGTTCCAATTGGATTCTACGGGTCGTGGCATCTATGTCTTTACCGCAGGCGACCCGCTTACAGTAGTAGGCACCGATTCTGCTAGTAATTTCGTACTATATGCATCTGCCAGTTATACCAATACCGAGAACTCCGAGACATACGATTGGGATATGAATGGCAAAGCCAATGGTATTGTTTTGGGTCAAGTTAGCATAGATGGTACTAACTTCATGATTGCCGGTCCATCCGAGGTGATGTTCGTGCTCCGTAATCCTCCAGGAAGTCACTCTACCGCTACTTGGTCTAAAGGCACATCCTTTACTACCACGATTCGTGAACAGGACCATATCAAACACTATGGTGGAGGTACTATCACTGCGCACTTTGGAGCCTGTATAACAACGGGAGTAGGTATAGGTGTAATGACTTTTACTGCTTTGGAAGCAAAAGATAAATTTACCCACACCGAAAAGGGTGGAAATATGTTTGTAGATGATAAGACAACCACCTACCGCATTACCTCTAAGACTGATATATCTACCAAGGATGATCTTTTCTATGTCGGCAGTTGGGGCGATGTGTTTGTAGGAGTCAGCACCGATTTTACATTTGGTGCTGTCAAGGAATTGGCTTTCCGTCGCCGAGACGATGGTTCTTTCTATCTGGATGTAAAACGCTCTACAGCTGTGGGACGTCAGTACTCAACCGACTTTGCCCTATCGCAACGGGACATTGTTGATACCGAGATTCCTACATTTGAGAAGAACCGTAATGACCTGATTGAAATCGTTTCGCCGGCTACTTACGAGACCGATACCATCAATAAGAGCCAAGCTTATCGTTATACCACTACCTTGGCCAAGACCGATCCTAAGTTTGGTACGGAAGGCACCTATAAGGCAATCGCTCCGCAGAGTTTAACCGTACAAACCGGTGTGGCTCAAAATATGGTGCAGTACTACAATAACCAAATAGATATCTGGAAATCCGTATTGGCGAATAATGAGAAGGCTAAAGTGCAGGCTATTCAGGATCGTAAGAAAGTGCAAAACATATCTGTTGATGGTGGGGTTGTGCGTACTTACATAGCCACAACCGATACAGGTTCGTGCAATTCAAATGGCACTATCCACTATTACGACATGGCCTGCGAAAATGAATTCGGAGGATTGATTTGTAAGGTGGGTGTCACTTCTACTCAGTTATATTCGCTGAATAAAGAGTGGGGCAAGATAACCGATACCGAAGATGTTAAGGAAACCGAATTGAGATATACGTTTGAACAGAATACATACGAGAAACTGAGTGTGGATGTCTTTACCGGTTCCGATCCTTACGGACCTATCTTTGCTACCGTAGCAGGACAGACTATGTGTCCGTATGAGGGCGAAGAAAAAACTAAGTACTACGAACCCGGTCAACATATCCTTAATGTTGCCACTCAGGCAATGGAAATGCCGCAGATCCAAGTCACCAGCAGTTCCATCGTGCAAGAGGTGCCTGTTGGCGGTCGTGCTGAATACCAAGTTCAACTCGCTAATACCTCCGATGTTGACGGTTGGACCATGATGCGTCTGCGTCTGATGGAACCCAGTAACCCCAATGGCGCGGTGCTCAAAGTAGATGGTATGCCGCTGACGGGCGAAGGACGTGTGATGAAATGCACGGTAGGTACACCCATCAACAAGACCATTACCCTGGAGCAGGGAAGACAAAGTGTATTGCAGTATGACAACATAGGTATTATCTTCTCCTCCGACTGCGCCGAGAACTCCTCTGCCGATACAGCGTACATAACTGCCGGCTTTGTGGCATCCTGTCCGCCCGTTACGCTTAAGTCGGATCGACTGGTAACAAACATAGATCAAGGTACAGATGTGCGACTCACCGTCTCCGGTATAGATATCAACCTATCTACCTTTAAGAAACTGCGTCTCGAATACAAACGTCTCTCAGATGTTAACTGGCAACAGATCATCGAAGTGCCCAAGGCCGACCTCAAGTCCGCATCCTATTCGCACACTTGGCCCATGGCTGCCTTGAATGATGGCGAGTACGAGGTGCGTGCCGTCACGGTATGCGAGTTTGGTAGCGAAGAAAAACCCAATGAGACCGAACCAATCGTTATTACTAAGGATACATCAGCACCCGTGTCACTTGGGCGTCCATCGCCTATCAATGGCATACTAACGGCCGATAATGAGGTTTATGTCACCTTTAACGAACCTATCCAACCCGGTTTACTCAAGTCCTCTAATGTGGCTGTAACCGGCGTGCTGAACGAACGGCCTATCCAACACGATGTGGCTTATCGCCTGACCCCCGAACAGATTTTGCCGACACTCACCGATGCTAAGTATGACATGAGTGGACAAGACTTCGCATTTGCTTGCTGGGTGTATATCGAGAAAGACGGCGTGCTCTTTACGCATAATAATGACGGATTAATGGTGATGACCGATGATGAGGGACTGTTGCATATCAATATCAACGAGAATGGTGAAACGGATGTGGTCATGTCTGAACAGGCGCTGCCTAAGAATAAATGGATGTACTTAGCCGTTATCGTTCAACGCACCGACACCAACCGCTCTACCCTTAACTGCTACGCCGCTTACGATGCTACTACCGTTCATCTCATTAACAACCATGGCATGGTTAATTACCGTCAGCGTGGACCGGTAGGATTGGGCATTAGTTATAGCGATATGGCTCAAGGTGCTATCCATGACTTGCAACTGTGGAAGGGCTCTGTATCATGGCCTAAACTGCAATCATCCATGTATGTGACTAAAGAACTCTTTACCGATGACCTGTACGGCTATTGGCCGATGAATGAAGGTGAAGGTCGCGTACTGCATGATAAGATGCGGAATCGTCACATGCTTGCTCCGGGGGCTTCGTGGTACTACGGCGATCCTAACTATGCCGTGCGTGTTCCTGAAGGAACAAAGGCTTCTATCAACATATCTGACCGCAGCATGAATGATATGCTTGACTATGCCTTAGAGTTCTGGTTCCGCACTACGGACAATGGCGTTCTGCTGTCCTCTAATGCCAAGGATTCGATCCAAATTGGATTGAAGAATGACCAAATATACGTGATTACTACTTACGGCACTATATATCATAATTTAGATAGGAACTATGCCGATGGTCAGTGGCACCATTTCGCTATCTTAGTGCATCGCTTAGAAGATACACAAGTGCTCATCGATGATGTTACATTGGTACTCAAAACGTATGATATCGTCAAAGACTTGAATGGCTCACGAATGTACATCGGTAATGACTCGTCCGCAGTGGATATCGATGAAGTCCGCTTCTGGAATGCTTCCATCACATCGGAATGGATACGTGATAACCGACGTGCTCGTCTCACCGGTTCCGAACCCGGACTGATGACTTACATCCCTATGGAGAAACGTACGGTAGAGCAGGGAATAGAGAAGTACAATTTTGACCTGTCTGACTTCTCTACACTGCCTAACTATGACCATAGTTTAGGACTTCTGTCCGAGACCGATTCAGTGGCCCTTGCTCCCATGACCGACGCTCCGGCAATGAAGGCCGATAAGCACGCGGTGAACGTTAAACATAGTTACGTGGCAAGTGATACGAAGATTGTTATCTCTATCAACGAAGAACCAGCCCTAATCGAAGGCACAACACTCAACTTTAGCGTGCGTGATGTAGTAGATAAATGTGGAAACTACTCGCCCGAGATTAAATGGACGGCATTCGTCAATCGCAACCGACTGATTTGGCAAGAAGATAAAGTGGCTATCGAAAAAGAGATGTTGGGCACTAAACAAGTGCAGGTTACTTTCTCTAACCTGTCTGGCGAAACCGAGAACTGGTCACTCATCAACCTACCATCCTATCTGACCGCTAATCAAATTGCCGGTTCATTACGTCCACAACAGTCGATCACGCTTACCCTCACCGTCGGCGCTGACTTGGCTATCGGTCATTATGACCCAATTATTTATCTGGTCGGTAACGAAGGTATCAAGGCTCCGCTAAATATCGACATCCACGTAACCGGCGATAAACCGGATTGGACAATCCGTCAGGAAGATTATGAATACACGATGAATCTGATAGGTGCAGTTTGGACCACTATTCTCGAACCCGATACCGCCGATATGATGGCAGCATTCATCAATGGTCAGGTGGCAGGTGTATGCCATCCGCAGACCATTACTGCCGGAGGTACCAATTACATCCTGATGGATATATATGCTAATCTCTCGCAAAAAGAACAAGATTCCATCACCCATAATCTGCCTATACATAAACAGGTAACCTTCCGCTACTGGGACGCTTCGTCCGGCGTGGTTTATTCTCAGGTAGAAACGTTCTATCGCTCGGCTCCACTCCATATTAATTATCAGCCGAATGCCATGATTGGTAGCTTTGACGAACCGGTCAGCTTTGATTTGGGCTATGCCGTAGAACAGACCATCCGCTTGCAGAAAGGTTGGAACTGGATTAGTTATAATGTGATTTCCGGAGAAAAGAACATCGAAACGGCTCTGGCTGAATTATTGCCATACATCAGCATGATGAAGTCCCAAGAGGCCTTCGTTAAGGTGGATTCGGTGCGTCATGCGTTGAACGGCAACTTGCAAGTAGTTGATGCCTACAAGGCATATAAGACCTTAGCCACTAATTCCACTACCCAACATGTTGAAGGATTAGTCTTAGACCCGGCTACTATCGAAATCCCACTTAAGAAAGGTTGGAACTGGATAGGCTACGTGCCTCAAATAACACTGAGCGTCCCAATGGCATTAAGCAATATAGAACCCGCCGAAGGCGATATCATCAAGGCTCGCAGCGGATTCGCCGTTTGGCATAATAACGCATGGACTGGTTCGCTGGCCGCTATGACCCCCGGACAAGGATATATGTACTTCAATAGCACGTCCGCCAAGTCTTTCAACTACCCCAGTTATATCACTTCCGCAATACGCGCTCCTAAACATCTGCTGGTACAAGAGAACGCCGACTACCACTACTCACCCATCTCGCCTTCTACCTATTCGGGCAATATGACCATGACGGCTATTGTGATGAATGGCGCAGAGCAAGTAACAACGGCGGAAGTAGCGTTCTTTGCCGGAGAAGAGTGCCGCACTACAATGAAGGCAAATAACGATGACCATTATTACTTCACTATCCCCGGAGAGGAGACGGTCCTCCTGTGCCCACGCGTGTGGTATAATAATGAGGAGTATCGTCCTAACCAGACGTTTAACTTCATCGAGGATGCCGACTACGGCACGTTTGATAACCCCATCGTTATCCAACTCGATCCGACGACGGACTTGTCAACGTCAACGTCAACGTCAACGTTATCCAAGTTCATCAAGGATAACCAACTCTTCATCCGCAAGAACGGCAAGACCTACAATGCCGTCGGCATAGAGTTCTAACGATCCATACTCCATCAGAGAGCAAAGCGAACGATCCATACTCCAAACACCATACACAAAAAAATGTTACATTTTTTATTATACATCATCATTCCCTCGCTCCTGATGTCCGAACCGACAGATGAGCATTTCTACTCCGGGTACGGTCATGCCGCATTGCGGTTCCAGTGCCCTGAGTTAGAAACGGATTTTGTGTACGACTATGCCGGAGAAAGGATGGATAATCGCTTTCCTGCCTTTATGGCAGGGCGCTTAAAGATGGGGTTGGAGGTGATGGAAACGGAGGCTTATTTGGCTCGCGAAGTGGCAGAAGTGCATGAGTACTCGATGACTATTTCCGATACACTGCTATACGCCTTATGTACAGTGTTAGATAGTGCCTACCGCGCAGGGTTTAATCGGAAGTACAACCCGGTTACCGGGTCTTGCTGCCTCATGCTATATCGGTATATGAACGAGGCTTCGCGTTTGGCAAATATCCCTATCCGGTATGGACCGTGGACCGAGGATTACGATATGTCCATTCGTGAATTATCGGCTAAGTATAGCACCCATTGTCCGTGGACCGATGTTATGTATAACACATTAGGCGATGCGTCGCTCAGCAACCGCAATCTATCCAAGCCCCGCAAGGTCCTTTATCCCGAACAACTATTAGAACGCTGGCAGTCAGCATCTATTATCACGAATCAATACAGCGTTATTAAAGCGGGTCTATCGTCCCGCGAACCCTCTACGTGCTCGCCCTTCCTTGTGGCAGGTATATTGGTGGCATTAGCGGCGCTGTTTATGTTCACCGGATGGAAACCCATACAAGTGCTGTTTCTGGTGCTGATTGGGGCTATGGGACTGCTCCAAACCTACCTGCTTTGTTTCTCCCAATTGCCTCATACAGGCTGGAACTGCCTACTATTGCCCTTTAACTTACTCCCGCTTATCTTCTGGCGTTGGCGTCGCTATTGGTCATTGCCTTATGCCGCTGCCTTAGCCATTGTGATATTGTACGTCAATCTCCAACCTATCTTCAGTCCCCAATCATCCATGTCCTCCCCATTGTCCCTCTTCTACATCCTTGTCTCCTCCGCCATTGGCCTATTCTATATAGGAGTATTCATACATTCCAAATCACCAATTAGCAATAAGGACCGCTGACGCTGATGGAATAAGGACCGCTGGCGCTGATGGAATAAGGATAGTCCATACTCCATCAGTGAGCAAAGCGAACGATCCATACTCCAAACTCCAATGGCTGATGGAATATGGAGATTAGATTTTAAAGAAACAAGAATAAAAATTAACGATATGAAACAATATTTAATTATCTTATTAGGTTGGTTTGCGCTTAGCACGATGGCACAAGCAACTACCCCGGGAACACTGCCGGGTGAGTTCACTATCAACGCAGAAGGCGACAAAGTGCAATTCTCAATGGGTAACCTCATCTATAATCCTACTACCCAATCTTTCTCGTTTGCTGCTGACCAATCCGAATGGGGTTCGTACTTCGGCTGGGGCACCTCCGGCTATCATGACCCGTTGGATGAGTTCAATACGCATTACCTGCCTACTGACGAGACCATCGCATATAATGCTTCTCAAACCGCCAATACCACCGGTTATGGTCCGTCATTTGACGGCGATTTCCGGCGTGATATAACGTGGAATACGTTTGATGGTTGCCGCTATTCTAATTATGATTGGGGCGTGTATAATCCCATCACCAACGGAGGCAATCAGGCTGGACTTTGGCGCACCTTGACGCAATACGAATGGAATTACTTATTGAGTCATAGCAACCCCCAATGGGTTACTGTCAATACGGTGCCCGGATTGCAACTGACGGCGGATGATGGCACCAACAAAATCTTCTTGCCGGCTGCCGGTTATCGCGGTTTGGACACTAAAACATCCACTTCCGGCACAACGCCTGAGATGCATGAAGTCAATGAGCAATGTAATTACTGGAGCGCAACCGCTGTAGAGAGTTATTCGCTTAGCGCGATGGCAATGAACTATTCTAATTCGGAGGGACAAGTGATTTCCTATAACCGCTTTAACGGTTTCTCGGTGCGACTGGTTTCTGATGTGGCTTCTTCGTCGTGGATTACCGTGTCGGATCGCACGGATAATAAGACATTGTTGGATAAATACATTGCAGGGGGTGAGTTGGCTAATCTGCCAACCGATGTGCATATCGTTCGTACACTCTATAGCGATGGTTGGAACACCCTCTGCCTGCCGTTTGATGTGGATGCTGAAGAAATCGAATCGGCCTTTGGCAGCGACTGCCAACTCTATACGTTCGCTTCGGCTGAATTGAGTCCGGACAAAACCGACCTGGAAATATCTCTCACTCCCGCTACATCTATCTCCGCCGGCGAAGCCTATATCATTCAGCCTGCCGTGGATATCGTTAATCCTGATTTCTATAACCGTGTAATCAAAATGTCTTCGGCTGCAGGAGAAGCGGTTGTTACCGGTGATTTGCAGTTCGTAGGTATCCTCAATCCTTATCACTTAACTCCCGGTGATAAGCGGTATCTGTTTGTTACGGCTGGCGATGAACTTAATTGGTCCAAGGCTGGAGATACATCATCTATGTATGGTATGCGTGCGTATTTCTACGTGCCCGGTATGGAACAGTCCTCAATGGCACTCGCTAAACGTGCCCACCTCGTCATCCGTCCATATACCATTCCTACTAACCTTGACGATAACTCAAAATTCATAATTCAAAATTCAAAATTGATTATCAACGGTCAGTTTGTGATTATCAAAGATAATAAGATGTATAACGCTCAAGGCATACAACTATGAAATACTATCAAACCCCTAATACACAATTAGTACGGCTCTCTATGCAGCCGATGATGACCTCTGTTGGTAGTGGCGCTAATCAAGAAGACGCTCGCACCCCCAAGCGAAGTTTGTATATTTAGTGCTGGTTTTTTCTGTATGCAAGCATCCAACAAGTCCGTATTTTTGTAATTATAGATAGAAAAATCTATCTTTTTTGCCTAAAAAATGCAAATTTATTTGCGCATCCCAAGTTTTTGTTGTACCTTTGCAGCGCAAAGCGCTGTGACGCACAAAATAAGCGAAAAAAACTTCGGTACAAACCACAAAAACTTCGGTACAAATTGTCAGCTTA
>JAGHTR010000021.1 GCA_018065205.1 Candidatus Colicola caccequi | reverse complement strand
ATGATTTTTATAACAAAAAAGCGGGATCGTTTATAACAAATGCTCCTTTAAACTTTTGGCATGCTTCCCAAAATTTAGATACTTTTTTCGGTTCTTGTTTGTTGTCTTTCGTTTCCATAATACTACAGTTTTCCATTCGGCTGCATTTTGCGGTGCAAAATTACAAAATAATTTGCATATATGCAAAAAAAAATGCGACTTCCTCTCAGAAATCGCATTTTTGATGGGAACGTTTACGTTTACGTTAATCAGTTTGCGTTTACGTCTACGTTTACGTTACTTATTACTTCAGCTCTGCTCCAAGAGCGTTGTAGAGTTTGTCGCCCTTGCGGATAATGAGTTGACCGTTATACATGAACTTGTTTACGTCTGCGTTTACGTTTACGTTAACCCATCCGGTAGGTTCTGGTCCGTAGTCAATAGCGTAATAGATATAGTACGAGTACCAACTGAAGTAGTATTCTACTACATCATTAGCCTTAACGGTAACTGTATTATTCTCTTCATCAAGGGTAATAATATCAGCGATGTTCTGCGTACTCATCAGTCCTTCTTCGGATTCCGTGGTGCTAACCATCACATCACCCTCAGGATCAACTACCGTCACTTTAGCGCGAACGTAGTCAGCCTTATAGCCATACGACTCATAATACTCCATAGCCGTCCATTCACGTTCACCACCGGCGTTCTTAACACCCAGGTAATACGTGATAGGCTCATTGCTCAATGTGAATTCATAGAGTATATCATCGTCGCAAAGCAGGTTACCGGTAACAACAATATAGCCATTGCCGTCTTTCTCTACTTTGACGCCTTCGGAAGAATAACCCTGAGCATTGCTATAAGGACTCATAATGCCCACATTGGAAGAAGGTGCATCCACTTGGTCGGAAGAGTACTCACCAAGGGTATCTAAGCCCATGACAACAATCGAAATACGGGTGTTCTCATCAAAGGCATTGAAACAAATCTTGTTATCAGCAGTCCAAGGAGTGATAGACAGATTCTTCATATTAAGCGTTATCGTGTCTTTAGCTACAGGAACAGTATATTTGAGATATGCGTGGTAGCAAATACTATCATAACCTACAATCCACGCGTCGCAACTATAACCGATATTTTGCTCGTTCTCTTTAAGAACATTCACTTGTGCCCAAGCATCAGCAATCTCTACGTATGTGCCCGTCGTACTGTTGTAAATAGAAGTGTTGGGTTTGTAGAAGGTATTATCCTTCCAATAGAAAGTAGTAGGATTAACCTCTGCCCCTACCAAAGCGATTTGGAAATGGTATTGAGCACTCATATCATTCACCGTGGCATCACCTGTGAATTGGAACCAATACTCTTCTTGACTGATCTTAGCCTTGATAGGCAAGAACTCCGTTGTATCGGTAGCCACAGGAATAGTATCCGCAGCATAAATCAGTTTATAAGCCTTACCATCGGTGGTATGAACATTGATGGTAAATTTCTCTGCGTCATTGGCAGGCCAGACAAGTTCGCGGTACAGAGTAACTACATCGTACTTGATTTCGTTGTAGTCAGGGTCATAACCCTTGGTGCGATAGTCCTCAGTCATGTCGTCAAGGGTATAGGTACGGTATTGTGCCGGAGCAGTGATAGGGCAGATAATACCGAATTTGAAGGAATAGTGGTTGCCTTCCATAAACGAACCATAACTGAAATCATAGTTCCATACGCCATCACCATCTACGTTCTCGTAGGAGCGGGAAGAGAGATTAACGTTCAACTCTGCATCGTAATATTTCTCAGCCATATAAACACTCAGAGGCGAGCCCCAAGACGTGTTCGGGTCATAGGAGATAGTGATACTATCCTTTTCCCACAACGGATCACCGTAAGTACCGTAAGTCTCTTTGATGCTATAGCCGGCAGCACCTTCATCGGTAGGTTCAGCATTGAACCAAATAGAGTCGTTGTTGTAGCGAACGCCCATCGTACGACCGGTACCGTATTGAGCGGCAGGGATATTTTGCCATTTAACGCCGGTGCCGTCCGTGTCGTACTTCACGTAGTAAGGCGACTCTTGGTTGGTAACATCCAAAACGTAGAGGGTGTTGTTCTTGCAAAGGATAGAGGTTTGCAAGCGAATATATCCTTCCTCCGTGCGGGTTACATAGATAGAGTCAATCGCATAAACGCCAAGGTTGATGTAGGGATTCTGATAGAAGGAGCAGTTGTTTAAGATAATATCATTGCCTTTCCAGTTACCAAGGGTATCGGTGCTACTGATTGGAAGTTGAGCACTGTAGGTATCGTCTTGCCAAGAAAAACTAACCGTCTTATCCCAATTTGTTTGAATCTTGAGGTCATAGCCGGTCAGGTAAACCGTTTCGTCTGCATGAGGAGTCGTGTAGGAGAAGTTGAATGTGTACTTCTTACCATCCGTCATTGAATATTCCGCTATTCCTTCGTAGCCACCCTCAACGCCATTGATGGTAAATGTAGCATCAAAAGGCTTGGTGTTCCAATCGTTCGGGAGAGAGAAATTGGCATTACCGATATAAACGGTATTGGCTTTCCAAGTGTACTTCTTCTGTTCGTTTACGGCAGGCAGGTCACCTGCAATAGCGATGGTGAAATCATAATAGTTATAGTCCTTAACCAACGGAGTGAAGGTCTTGTATGGACCATTATCCATAAAGTCGCACGCAATAGTAGTGTCTAAATCAACAGGTTCCACCTTTGTCGGGATATAAGCAGCCGCCCACGTCAGGTTGTACTGCGCACCCGATTCGGTAGTAACGGAAATAGCAAATTGCTCTTGCAGACCCTCGTAGTTACGTTGGAACGAAACGGTGGTAATCGGGTCTTGTTTATAGTTAATCGAAGCATACGTCTGCTCGGCAATCATGTCGTCCATAGTGTAGGTTTGACCTATCATAGGACCTACGGCATCTTTGAAACCGAAGTAGTACGAGTTCCAATCCTCATCACCGAATTGGACAGAATAGTACGGATCGCCGGTGGCATAGTCCGTATAGATGTAGCGATAGAGGTTAATGCAAGTAACATCTTTCGCCATCAAACTTGCGCTCGCAATGAGCGCTAAAGCAAATGTAAGAATCTTCTTCATACGCTTAAAATTTAGTTGTTAATAATTTAGTTAATTTTTGAACCTAATATATCATATTTAGTTCGTTTATTCATAATAACCACACGCCCCTTCTCCATAAACTTGTTCACGTTTGCGTTTGCGTTTACGTTTGCGTTTACGTTAATGAGGTCCGTTGGCAACCCGGCAGTGGTCATGTGGATGTGGAAGAGAGGAGTGATAACGCCGTCCGCACCTAAGGATTGACCCAGGAAAGTAGCCTCCACTTCATAGTCATCCCCTACCCGCTTTACTTCGGCATCCAGCGCAATCATGTGGTAACCGCCTGTCACTCGACTGCCATAAGGATCTACCATGTAGTCTCCTACATACGTATAGTTGAAGTCGGCATCATCTTGATCATAGGTGCCCTCCACTTGTTTATTGAACATAAGCATACCAAAGTAGTACAAACTATCCGGAGAAATGCCTTCCATGAAGAACAGACCATCCTTTTTCGTCACGTCGGTGAGATAAGCATCATAAATAGTTATCTCGCGCACCTCAGTAGAGTCCGGACGAGGTCCTCGCATGTTAACAATATAGTGATTGCCATCATAGTCCAGCACCTCCGCTTGAGCATACAATGGGTTATGCACCGTAATGATGTCCTGATACACATCAATCGTCTTGCCAGTCTGCTTATCGGTCATGTGTACTCCTGAACCTTCAATGCCACCCGGTGCAGGCAATTGATACTCAAACGTATAATCCTCAGTAGAGGCAGTCAGACGATAACCCTGAATGAACACGTCATAGAAAGTCTCCATCGTAACTACCATATCTTCGCTACTCAAATGGAACGTCTCCTCAATCGTTGGCAACGTATAGTCCATCTTATAGTGATAACACTTGCCGTTATAGCAATAATACTCGGCATCAATCAGGTACTCACCTTCCTTCTTGCCATTCTCTATCTTCACCTTAAAGTCACAAATCGAGCGATCTATATCGTTGATATATAAATAGGTGAATTGGTCTAATTCGCCATATATATCGTCCTTGGTATAGGTGCCGGGAATTGTCTGACTATTGATAGCAAAGACGGCCTTTATACTATCGTTCGTAGCCGTGAACTGGAAGCAACGGTCCACCGAGTCGCGGTAGTCGCCTAATCGCACTACTCGCATCGTGTCGTACCTATCTTCATACGACTCAGGAATAGTTTTAGTCACGTATGTGATATGGTAGATTTTGGCATTCTCCAACTTCATAGTGGCATCCATATGTTCCAATCCGTCTGCATCATGCCAGTACTTGAACTTAGCATCCGTTGCCGGCACCCACGGCCCCATCTCATACTGCATCCAATACGTGTAGTAAGGGTCCATATCCGTGTAGGTGTATTCTTTGTTCTCCTCCGGAAAAATACCACGTTCCTCCGTGCTATCGCAGATAATATCAAACACCCATATCTGACCATCCTCGGCGTACAATGAACCATACCAATCCGAATACGTTTTTTGTTTTTCTTCATCCGGCGGATAAGGCACATACCCATAACGATAGGCCTTCACTTGGATTGTGTCTCGAGCATTAACAACTTTTTTGGCCATCGGCTGATGGTAGGCAGGAGATACCATCAAGGCTAACATCATCAATAAGGTATTCATAATCTCATTCCATTAAGGTCATACTTAATTCCATTACGCATAATAACCACACGCCCATTCTCTATGAACTTGTTCACGTTTGCGTTTACGTTTGCGTTTACGTTAATGAGGTCCGTCGCTGTCGGACGCACTTCAATCTGCACCGTTGCACCGGTTGAATTAACGGCATCGATGGTAACATGTACTCCATCCGTTTGGGATTCAACCACCACCGTTCCTGTTTGCAGGAACCACAAAGGAGGTTCAATCTTGCCACTGGTCAGGTTCTTCTTTGCCACAAACGATGCAGCCACATCCCCTCCCGTAGGCGATATACCGCTGGAGGCCATGACGGTCATCAGGTTGCCCGAGTAATCAATCGTGTACGTGCCGGCAGGCACAACCGTGGTCGCATCTTGATACGGCACAACAAATCCGATATAGATAAAATCATCTACATCGCCTTGCTCAT
>JAGHTR010000099.1 GCA_018065205.1 Candidatus Colicola caccequi | reverse complement strand
AATTGTGATGATGAGGATTTACTGTGTGATAATTGTGGGCATGAATTTAGAGCTGAAATTTATGCAAATATAAATGAAGGCAATGTGGAAATTATTGATGCAGAGTCCAATGATGTAATAGAGAATGTTGAAGTGGAAGTGCAGTACGACGAAGGAGATAACGAGTAATTGTTGATTAATTAGTATTAAATCTATAGCATCACATTATGGAAGAATACAAACAACAATGTACAGAATGTGGAAAAACATTTATTGTTCGTGTAACAACAGATAATGTCCCCGGTTGTAAAGAAAAGGAAGAAGTCATTTGCCCATATTGCCACACGGAAGTTGGATATAGAATGACATCTGGTTTTGTGTATACATATAAACATGAAGAATGAAATTATAGCATAATATGATACAGGACCGAATTAAATTTAGGAAAATGTTAGAGCCGATAAGACTCACTAAAAGTTCAATAACACAACGTGATTACGCTGATGTTAGGAATGAATTTGACAGTGATTATTCTAGAATGGTTCTTTCTGCACCAGTAAGACGCTTGCAAGACAAAACACAAGTTTCCCCGAATGCAGATAATGATTTTGTGCGGACGCGATTAACACATTCTTTAGAAGTTGCATCTTTTGCTCGTAGTATGGGCTGGAGTGTTGAATTTTTATTACACAAGAGAAGACTAATCAGTAATAAAGTATATCGGAGACATTGGATTCCGTCCATATTAGAGACGGTTGGGCTGATTCATGATATTGGTAATCCACCATATGGTCATGTCGCAGAGAAATGTATAATGAATTATTTCAAAAATATAAATAATCTTCCAAACACTTCTGAAGTAAAAAAGAAATATAATCAATTAACAGATTTACAGAGAGCGGATTTTGAACATTTTGATGGGAATGCCCATGGTATTCGTATCCTTTTATCTTTAGGGGAGTTGCCGTATAACTTAACATGTCCTACGTTGTGTTCTTTTATCAAATATCCGTACAATGCTATAGATGGATGCGAAAAAGATGGAGTGGATCATACAAAAGAAAAATTCGGCTATTTTTATAGTGAAGAAGAGCTCATTAAAGAAATATTTACACTTTTAAACTTAAAAGAAAACCAGCGGCATCCTTTGGCATTTCTTTTAGAAGCTGCTGATGATATTGCATATCTTGTATGTGATATTGAGGATGGCATAAAAGTAGGCAATATCGAAATTAATGACCTTGTTAATGAATTTAAAAACCAAAGATGTGAAGAGTGGTTAAACCAATATATGCAGCAATATAAAGAAGCAGATCGTGACATCTTTCTACAAAAACTTAGAATCAACATGCAAGGCCAGATGATTCTAACTTGTGTTTATTCTTTTATTGAGAATTTCCATGATATAGTTAATGGAAACTATAAAAAGGATTTATTAGAAGACTCAAGTATGAGTAATATTGTTAAAGTATTTAAGAACTTAGATATCCAAAACTTTAAAAAACAAACAGAGAAAGAAAAAAAAGGGAAAGAGGCAATTGAATATTTGTTGAATAAATATACCAATATCTTGTGTGCACCAAATTTAGCAGAACTCATAGAAAGTGATGATGATGTTAAATTTATTACGCAATATATTTCGCAAAATTATTGGGATAAGGCATGTGAAAAAGGACAAAATGTACCTACTGATCCCTATAAGATATTTTTGCTCTGCACTGATTATATTGCAGGAATGACTGATACATATTTATTGAGAGTGTATAATGATATTAAAAATCATTTCAAAGAATAGTTATTTATACGACAATTTAAGATAAAATAGACTTTCTTCGCCTTTCATCCATTGGGTTGGGTGATGGGCACAAAACAAAGAAAACTAAACAATATTAACTAATAAAAACAAAACATTATGAAAAACAAATTCAAATTTTTGGCAATGATGCTGATAGGTGTCGTGCTGAGTACAAATGTATGGGGAGCGTCGTCCAACAATGGTGCAAATCTTATTCCCTATTGTGATGGAACGGCAGGGAGTCAGAAAACCGTGAGCGGTGCTGGAGGTAAAAATGCTGGTACAATTGTGACAGATGTATTAACATATACATCCACTTGTAATCAGTCGTTAGATGGCACAAAATGGATTATTACCACGGATAAAAACATAGTTTTTACATTAGCATCTGGATATAAGTTTGATAAAGTAGAAATAGGCGTTACTACTGCTGCTTATACCGGTACATGGACTGCTTCATCAGGAACGGTGAGCACTTATAGTACTACAACTACGATTTCTGGTTGTAGTGGAACTATTCTTACATTAGTTAATACATCCGCCACCGAAGCTCGTGTCAACTCTGTAAAGATATACTACTTGACGGAAACTGGTCCAACTGTTTCTTCTTCTGAAAGTTCGTTGGAATTTGGTAGCGTTGATACAGAAAGCAACAAGGCACTGACCACCAAAGTCTCCGGTTCGAGTTTGACCGGAAACATAACTCTTTCCATTTCCGGGCCCAACGCAGGTATGTTCTCTGTTTCACCGACATCGCTGACACCAACTGACGGAACGGTAGCAGCAACGGCTGTGACCGTCACCTATACTCCAACGGCTACCGGCAGTCATTCAGCCACATTGAACATTGCAAGTGCAGGGGCTACCACGAAGACCGTTAGTCTGACCGGTACCGGTGTTGCACCCAAGACCAAGCATAATGTCAATTGGCATGTAGGTGGAGAAATTACTACTGTGCGCGTTGCAGAAGGCGACCCTGTGGTGTTCCCAGAAAATCCGGAGACACCTGTTTCATGTGGGACCAAAGTATTTACAGGATGGACCAATGCTCCATACGAAGATGCTTCTGTAGCTCCTACCTACTACAAATCAGCAACAATGGCGACTTCGGACTTAAACTTCTATGCTGTATTTGCTGATGCAAGTGGTGATCCAGCTAATTTTATTAAAGGAAGTGAATCTTCTTTGACAGATGGACAAATTGTAGTAATTCATGATAATGCTGGTAGAGCATTAACCACAGATGGGTATACAGGCTCAAAAATACCTGGCACCGACATAACACCGTCAAACAATAAAATTCCAACAACAAGTATTACAGAAGGAATGAAATGGACTGTAGGTGTTGTGGGAGATAAATACACTTTTAGACAAGGAAGTAATTATTTAATGGTAGGCTCTTTTTATTTAGAATTTGGCACCACCCAAACGCAGTGGAAGTTAGAAAGCGTTTCTGGTGGATATTATTTTGAAAATAGCGGCTCATACCCATATATTGGTTATTCATCATATGGTTATGCGTACGATATTTTTGCCGCTAATACTTATGCAGCAATTCTTAATGTTTTTATTCCAAATGTTTCTTATGCCAATTACGTGACTTCTTGTGCGACGTATAATGTGACATGGAAAGTGAACAATGCCACATACGAGGCTGGTGGTTCAACGACGGCTCCGGGTGGAGGTAAGGTATCGGCTTTGCCGATAGCTCCGGAGCCTACAGGAGGTTGTACCGATGCTACATTCATGGGATGGACAGCATCCACGACAACGAATTTTGGGAACACTCCTCCTTCTGACTTATTCAAGGATGTAGAGCACGCACCTGCTGTGACTGGAGACGTAACTTATCATGCCGTCTTCGCGGACGAGAACGAATAGGACACCTTATATATAACGCGTACATGCGCGTAAATATGGCAGTAGCCATTGGCTTGACTACTGCTAACAAAGAGAACTCAATGGAGTTCGAAGTGATCTTTGACAGACTAAATATATAAACTGAAAAATTATTGAAGGGGTGGTGAAGTCCCGTAGCATCTCCGTAGCATGTACTGGGGAGGTGCAGACAGGATACGCCTAAGGTAAACCGCAGGATTTTTGTTGATACAAA
>JAGHTR010000092.1 GCA_018065205.1 Candidatus Colicola caccequi | reverse complement strand
ATATTTGATTATTTTTTTGAGATTAAACGTCCTTGTGCATCATATTGTTTACCGTCTTTCACGATAATCAATCTGCCGCCTGTAATATACTTACCCACTTTTTGAACAGGGGTATCTGTAGTGCTGACAGATTTGTCGTCGGTCGGAGTAGATGATTGATATTCACCGTAGGTCAACGTTATATCTTCCAGGGAAGATGTTTTTACTCGCAGTTGCTCAACGCCGTCAATCAACAAAACAAAATTGTCATCTACAAATTTGATTTGTGGCATTTGACTTAAGCGATAACAGACGCTACTGCCATTTACCCACATATAAATAGCATCGTCAACGTTCATTTTTCTATCGATAGCATGAATGCCGATAACGCCAAATAGGGAGACAAGAAATAAGATAATTGTTCGTTTCATGAGTTTCTATATTTTTGTGTTTGACGATGCAAAATTACTGCTTTTGCAGCAATTGACCAAAAATAAAGGTGGGAATTTGTAAATGCGTAAGTCGTTACAAATGAACAACTTACGCATATTCCAATGTGGGAATTTGCGATAAGACTATCCTTCTATCGCCAATTGTAAGAGATAAGTGCGCAGGTTTTTGCCGGTGGTGCCAAGCAATTTGGCAGTTTGGTCTTTGAGTTTACCTATAGCCTGATTATATATTAATCATTGAGGCATTCTATATCCATAAGGAAATCAAATATTCCTATTCGGCAGATACCGGCTTCGTTATAGAACTTACCTTTATAGTCACCACAAATAATAACTTTTCGGAAATTATCGTTGATATTGAGAAGAGGGTGTTGCTCTTGCATTACTTTGTGTTGGTCAGGTAGCATATAAGCTGACTGTATGTAGATTCGCTGTGAACCTCGATTAACAATGTAGTCTACTTCTAATTTTTTATGCTGTGTTTTTCCCTCATCGTCCTTTTCCCAAACTTCTACTATACCCACATCAACCGAATAACCGCGTGAACAAAGTTCGTTATATAGCACATTCTCCATCATGTGGGTATATTCTACTTGACGAAAACCAAGAATTGCATTTCTAATGCCAGGATCCTCAAAATAGAATTTGCTGTCAGCTCCAATATATTTCCGGCCTTTGACATCATACCGCAACGCTTCGCTAACAATAAACGCATCTTTGAGAAAATCAATATACTTATTGATTGTATGCGGAGATATTTTTATAGAAGTAGTTGATTTAAATGTATTAACAATCTTGTTAGTGTTTATCGAACTACCCATAGCAGACGCTAATACCTGAAAGATTTGCTCTAATCCATCGCCATTTTGGAGACTGTTACGCTCAACAATATCACGGAAATAGATTGTTTTATAGACATCTGTCAAATAGGCAATCTTTTCCTCTGAAGTCGATAAAAAGGCAACACGAGGCAATCCTCCATAGGTATAATAATCCTGAATAGCCTCGTATTTGTCGCCACCAACACCTGCATAATATTCGGCAAAAGAGAGTGGGCGTACATGTATCTCCCAGCCGCGGCCACGGAACTCTGTCACGACATCTTTGCTTAAAAACTTGGAATTGCTGCCGGACACATAGGTCTCTACATTTGTCTTGTGGGTAAGACTTAGTAACACGCTCACGAATTCGTTCACGAGTTGTACCTCGTCTAGAATAACATAGGTCTTCTTGCCATCGTTGATTATGTGGTTATTGATGTATTTTAATAGTTCATCCGGATTGAGTAGATTGATATTCTCACGATCATCAAGGGCCAAACCGATAATATGGTCCTCTGCAACACCATGTGCAAGGAGATAGTCACGAAAAATAGTAAATAATAGATATGACTTACCACATCGACGTATGCCGGTAATTATCTTTATCATTCCATTCCCGTCTGCAGCAATGAGTTTCTGCAAGTACAAATTACGTTCAAAAATCATAATTATAGCAGTTTTGAGTGAAATTTCACCGATTTATGCTGCAAAGATACATCTTTTTGATGAATCTACCAAATAAATAATATGTTTTTTATATAAATTATAGCATTTTCGGGTGAAAATTCACCATTTTCTACTATAATATATATTTTTATATCATCCTTCTATTGCCAATTGTAAGAGATCGGTGCGCAGGTTTTTGCCAGTGGTACCAAGCAATTTGGCAGTTTGGTCTTTGAGTTTACCTATACTATTTATGGCATACGGCAAGGTCTTAGCAATAGATGAGCGGCTGAGATTGAGCAATACTAATATGCACAGCCGTATCTGAGTTTCATTCAAAACTTGTTTAGTTTGTAATTTAGATGCCAGCATATTGAACTGCTGATTAGTTTCTTGGCAGAACAATTCAAAGTCATCCCAACATAAGTCTTTCTTTAGGTTGTGCGATTTAGATAATAATGCGATATTACTATCTATACGTATGCTGAGTTGAGAGATTACACCTTCGTTTTGGGATTTCAAGTCCTCTATTTGCTGCGAAAGCAGTCGATGATGCTTGCGCTTTTTATAAACAATGCATCCATTCACAATGCCTATAATTAATATCGTTGCTATAATAGCATACAGCCAACGCATGTCCGGCTTACGTGCCAAATCTTGCTCAAGGAGTTGTACAGCTTGAGATAATTTGCCCTGACGTATTTCCAAGACCTTTTGAGCATCTGCTCGATTTGATGCCGTCTGTCGAACTGCATCAATCCCCATTGTTTTATCATAATTCGTAAGAATATACATTACATTATTTTTTTCTTCCAACGTGGGATGCATTTTCAAAACTTGTTCTGCATAATGGACAGCCGTGTCTGTCTGCCCTAAAGAGGAATATGCCTGTGCTTGAATAACCAAAATGTATCGTTCACGGAAACCACATTTTAATAATCGTGAAGTATAATATAATGCAGAATCATACTGTTCAGCCACTCTACATGCTACAGCTCTTGTAGCCATAACAAAATTTTGGCATTCGTCTCTATCAATGGTTCGCAATATAGAATATGCCTCATTCTTCAGCCCTTGTTCTGCTAATTCGAATGCCATATTATTTAGACCATAGCAATAGGTTGTTGTGTCTCCACTTTTTAGGAACATATCCGCCGAGTATTCAAACATTTCATACGATAGTTGAAACTCCCCAGCCAAGTGAGCCATATCTCCTATATTACTATACGCGCGCCCGAGGATATGGTAGTCATTTGTGCGGGAGTGGGTGGCAGCCAAAAAGACCTGCATGGCTGATACAGGATCGTCTTTGTCACGCAAGATTCTACCATAATGGTAACAGGCATGTGCAAAATCATCAGGATAGAGCCATTGCCACTTTTCTAAAGTGTAGTAGGCTTGTGCCAAATGAGTACTATCATTATACTCGTCCTGCGCCACCAAATGCGCTTCGCGCAGACTGTCGGCCAATACCACCACATCCTGCGCCTCACGTACCTCACGTGGAGCACATGAAATCAATACTATAGCCAACGATAGTAAAAGAAGTCGCATAATATGATATCCTGCTTATTTAACGTCAGTGGGTGACGAGGGGTATTGCTTAGTAGGCGATGGCGAAGACTACGCGCTTGGCGGAAGGTTTGCCGGTAACCATACACTTGCCGGGTTCCTCTTTATAGCCGGGCAGGGCCTCCAAAGGAATACAACGTATGGTAGCCTTGGTCTCGTTCTTAATCTTCTCTTCAGTCTCCGGTGTACCATCCCAATGGCAAAGCAGGAAACCTCCTTTTTGAATCTCAGTCTTGAACTGCTCATAACTATCGCATTCACGGATATTAGCCGTGCGGTAATCCATAGCCTTATTATAGCAGTTAGTCTGAATCTCATCCAGCAGGTTCTTGATGACCTCTTCGATATGGTCGATGGAGACAGTCTCTTTAGTCAATGTATCGCGGCGAGCCACTTCGATAGTGCCATTCTCCAAGTCTCTGCCACCCATAGCCAGACGCACAGGCACACCCTTTAACTCGTAATCGGCAAACTTATAGCCGGGAGTCATATTATCCGCCGTATCAACCTTGACGCGGATACCCATCTTCTTGAGGTTATCAGCAATGGGGGTGAGTTTCTCCAGTAGTTTATTCAGGTCCTCTTCTTTCTTGAAGATAGGCACAATAACCACTTGGATAGGAGCCAAACGTGGTGGCAGAACAAGTCCGTTATCGTCGCTATGGGTCATAATGAGTGCACCCATCAGACGCGTAGAAACGCCCCATGAAGTAGCCCATACGTATTCGTATTTATTCTCTTTACTGAGGAACTGCACCTCAAAACTCTTGGCGAAATTCTGACCAAGGAAGTGACTGGTGCCGGCTTGTAGTGCCTTACCATCCTGCATCATAGCCTCAATGCAGTATGTATTGAGGGCACCTGCGAAACGTTCATTAGGCGACTTAACGCCCTTGATAACAGGAATAGCCATCACGTTTTCGGCAAAGTCAGCATATACATCCAACATCTTGCGAGCATAATCCTCGGCTTCCTCCTTGGTAGCATGAGC
>JAGHTR010000076.1 GCA_018065205.1 Candidatus Colicola caccequi | reverse complement strand
ATGATTCCTTTACTATTCCTTTATGATTGCTTTACTATTTCTTTACGTTACTAAAAGCGTAACCTAAGGGGTACTATACTTTTATAATAACGGATAATTCTGTTTTTCATTGCAAAGATACAAAAAAAAATATGAATTGAACAAGAATTTTTGAGAGATTTTTATTAAAACAATAAATAATAGCAAACTTTATTTGCATATATGTAAAATATTTTGTATCTTTGCAGCGGATTAAGTATCGAAATTAGTATCGGAGTGCTCGGAGGCACTTGTGGCGGATTTTGGATTATATCCAAATAAAGTAAGAAAATTATTAACAAATTAAACTTATATTTTTATGAAATTTAACGTATCAAGTACTAAATTGTTTGCTCAGTTGCAAGCTATTAGCCGTGTTATTGCTTCCAAGAACAGCCTCGCTATCTTAGAAGATGTATTATTTGACCTCAACGGTAATGTTCTAACTATGACCGCTTCGGATGGTGAAACCACTATCCGCACCGCTATTGATGTAGAGGCTGCAGAAGGCCAAGGTAAAGTGGCTTTTGGTGCTAAACTGCTGTTAGAAACCCTTAAGGAGTTCCCTGAGCAACCGCTGAATTTCCAAATTGACGAACAAAACTTCGGCATGAACATCACTTCCAGCAATGGTACATATAGTTTTGTGGGTCAGAACGGTAACGAATATCCGGAAATGGCTATCGAAACGGAGCAAAATAACCAATTCGTAATGAGCGCAGAATCTCTGCTCAAGGCCATCAATAAAACTATCTTCTGCACCGCAGACGATGAGTTGCGTCCGGTAATGAACGGTATCTTCTTTGACTTGCAAGAGGATCACGTTACCATGGTGGCTACCGATGCTCACCGTCTGGTTCGCGTTATCAATACCTCCATCAAGGCTCCTCAACCGCTGAGTTTCATTCTGCCTAAGAAACCCGCTACATTGCTCAAGAACGTGTTGGGTAAAGAGTCCGAAGAGGTGCTCGTAACTTTTGGCACTCGTAACGCTAAGTTCGAGTTTGGTCGCGTGCTGATTGTTTGCCGTCAGATAGAGGGACGTTTCCCCAACTACAATGCCGTTATTCCTCAAAACAACCCCAATAAAGTAGTGGTAGATCGCATGACGTTACTCAATGCCTGCAAGCGTGTAGCCGTATTTGCTAATACCGGCACCAGCCTGCTTAAATTAGCGCTCACCGAGAATCAAATCAAGATTTCTGCTCAGGATGTAGATTTCTCTACCAGCGCAGAAGAGACAATCGCCAGTTCATACAACGGTGCCCCGATGGCCATTGGTTTCAAGGCTCCGTTCCTGATTGAGATCCTGGGTCAAGTTGAGAGCAACGACGTAGTCTTGGAGTTGTCCGATCCTGCTCGCGCCGGCTTAATCCTGCCTGCTGAAAACGAGGAGAACGAGGACCTGCTCATGCTGCTCATGCCAATGCTCTTAAATGACTAAAACAGGCTCTTAGCATCTTTATGAAGTTACAACTAACTCGCCCCCTCGTCTTCTTTGATTTGGAGACGACGGGGTTGAATATAGCATCCGATCGCATTGTGGAGATTAGTTACCACAAACTGTATCCGGATGGTACCGCCGAAGGCAAGACCTTGCGCATCAAACCAACCATGCTCCTGATGGGGCAGGAAGTGCAGATGCACATTGCCGATGAAGCCTCTGCCGTACATGGTATCTACGATGCCGACCTTGCCGATTGTCCCACCTTTAAGCAGGTGGCTCCTCAATTAGCCGAGGTATTCACCGATGCCGACATCGCCGGATATAACTCCAATCACTTTGATGTACCCATGTTAGCCGAGGAGTTCCTCCGCGCAGGAGTTCAAATCGACTTGATGCAATGCGCTCGTATTGATGCCTTTACTATCTTTCAAAAACATGAACCGCGCAATCTGACGGCTGCGTATAAGTTCTATTGCGGCAAGAACTTAGAGGATGCCCACTCGGCTAACGCCGATACAATGGCTACCTACGAAGTGCTGATGGCCCAATTGGAACGCTATGACGATGTGCCGACCGATGTGCGCGCTCTGCATGAATACACATCGGGTAAGAACGAGTTTGCCGACTTTGCCGGACGTATTGCTTATGATGCCGAAGGAGTGGAAGTATTCAACTTTGGCAAATACAAAGGTATGCGAGTGAAAGATGTGTTCCGCCGTGATACCGGCTACTACGGATGGCTGATAAACGGCGACTTCCCACAATATACCAAGAACGTATTTATGCGCATTTATTTGAGTTCAAAAGGATGAGAAATCTTACTGCTACAGAGATCCAGCAACTGCAACAACAAGGTTGTACCGCTACCGATTGGCGAACTATTACAGTCAGTGATGACTTTGATGCCCAATACGTACAAGATGCCCATTTCTCCGGTAAAATCCGTCTCGGGGCTTTCCGCAAGATGATTGACTTGCCGGGTGGCTTGCAGATTCATAGCAGCATCGCTCATGCTCGCATTCATAACTGCGAGATAGAGGACGATGTACATATATGGAACGTACATAACTATATCGCTAATTACCATATCGGTCAAGGCACTTGCATTGAGAATGTCAACGCTATCCTTGTAGATGGCAAAACCAGTTTCGGTAATGGTGTCCGCGTGCCGGTGATGAATGAAGGTGGGGGACGGGAAATCCCTATCTTTGACCATCTAAGTGCTCACCTTGCATATATACTCACCCTTTATCGTCACCGCACCGAACTGATTAATGTCGTGACTAAGATGATAGATGACTATGCCGAGTCCGTTTCGTCCACCATGGGTGAGATAGGCGAGCAGGTGCATATCCTCAACTGCGGCAGCATCAAGAACGTACGCATAGGAGACTACGCCCAAATAGCCGGCACCAGCCGACTCAAGAATGGTTCTGTCAACTCCAATGCCGCCGCACCCGTTAAATTAGGCAGTGGCGTCAAATGTACGGACTTCATCATATCGTCCGGCGTAGAAATTGCGGATTCTACTTTAGTGGATAAATGCTTTGTGGGACAAGGATGTATATTTGATAAACACTATTCCGCCGGCGAGAGTCTTTTCTTCAGTAACTGCCAAGGTATGCACGGTGAGGCCTGCGCGATCTTTGCCGGACCATATACCGTCACCCACCACAAATCAACACTGCTTATCGCCGGTATGTTCTCCTTCCTAAATGCAGGGTCGGGTAGTAACCAGTCTAACCACATGTATAAACTGGGACCTATTCACCAAGGAGTAGCCGAACGCGGTGCCAAAACAACCTCCGATTCGTACCTGTTATGGCCCAGTAAGATTGGTGCTTTCTCCCTTGTGATGGGACGACATACACACCATGCCGATACCGGCGAGATGCCATTCTCGTATCTGATTGAGAATAACTCAGAGACGTATGTAGTGCCCGGAGCTAACCTGCGAACCGTAGGTACAATCCGTGATGCACAGAAATGGCCGAAACGTGATAACCGTAAGGATACCAATTTATTGGATTGCATTAACTTCAACCTGCTCTCGCCTTATACTGTCCAAAAGATGTGCCAAGGACGTAGTTTGTTGGAGCAACTGCAAGCCGAGCAAGGCGAATATACCGAGGAATATACCTATGGCAACTGCCGGATTCGCAACTCGTCGCTCTATCATGGTCTGGACCTTTACCGTATAGGTATAACTAAGTTCTTGGGCAACTCCCTCATCTCGCGTATCGAGAAAGGTCAGTTTACCTCTATTGACGAACTGCGTGCCGTCCTCAAACCCGATTCCGAAACAGGCAAGGGTGAATGGATTGACCTGGCAGGTTTATTGGCTCCCAAGACGGTGGTTTCGGCACTTATGGACGAAATACAACAAGGCCGTTTGACCTTGAACGACATACAGGAACGTTTCCGTCAAATGCATGCTAATTACTACTCCTACGAATGGACATGGGCACTGGATAAATTAGAACAACAATGGGGATGCCAAGTGGATCAAGTGACTATACAACAGTTGCGCGAGACCGTAGAGGCATGGAAAGAGGCTGTCGTATCGTTGGATCGTATGGTATATGAGGATGCCAAGAAAGAGTTTGACCTCAATAGTCAAACGGGCTTTGGCGTAGATGGTGACGCCTCCCAACGCCAAGCCGACTTTGAGTCCGTACGTGGCAGTTTTGATAATAACCCCTTCGTGCAAGAAGTGCTGGCGCACATTGAACGCAAAACACAATTAGGAGATAAGATACTACGAATGCTCAACTAACCATATTAGGAACCGGTAGTGCCCTGCCGACATGGCAGAACTCGCCTTCGGGACAAATACTGTCGCTCAACGATAAATCGTTTATGATTGATTGTGGCGAGGGTATTCAACTCACTATGCGGCAAATGGGCATCAAGACGGCACGGTTATATAGCATTTTTATCTCGCACCTGCATGGTGACCATTGCTTTGGCTTACTCGGACTCATCTCTACATTAGATATGATGGGACGTACCCAACCATTGCATATCTACGCTCATGCGGACTTAGAGAAACTGCTGCGACCCATGATGGACTATCACCTGCAGGATATGAAGTACGAAGTCATCTTCCATGCTATCAACCCGCGCAAGAAAGAAGTGATTTTCTCCGATCGCACCGTCACAGTAGAGACTATCCCCCTTAAGCATAAAGTGCCCTGCTGCGGTTTCCTCTTCTACGAGCGACATCGCCGTAAGGATGCCGTGACCGGTGAGATCAGTTACGAGACCCGCAAGCGATATGCTTATTGCTCCGATACGATGTATAAAGAGTCCATCGTGGACCAAATAGCGGGGGTAGATGTTCTCTTTCACGAGGCTACCTTCACGAATCAATGGGAATCTCGATGCTCACTTACTATGCATTCCACAGCACGTCAAGCTGCTACTATCGCAGCTAAAGCCAATGTGGGACAACTTATCATCGGACATTATTCGTCCCGCGAAGATAACCATGAGGTGTTCCTCGATGAGGCTACTCCTGTTTTCCCCAGTACTATCTTAGCGGTAGAAAGACAAACGTATGAAATCTAATCTGCAATATGAATGTACCTCCTGCGGCGCCAAGGTGCCTCAGATGTTAGGGCGCTGTCCTGTTTGTGGAGAGTGGGGGACGATTGTGGAAACGACGGCTCCCGAGGTCACCAAAAAAGGTGTGGCATCGTTTGGCAATCGTGGCACGTCAGCTCCTAAAAAACTGCATGAGATAGCTACCCAGCAAGAGACACGTATTGATATGTGCTGCGGAGAGTTGAACCGCGTATTAGGCGGAGGATTAGTGCCGGGCAGTTTAGTGCTATTAGGAGGTGAACCGGGAATCGGTAAGTCAACCTTGGCCCTGCAAGTTCTCATGCAGATGACCGACCGCAAGACGCTCTATGCCAGCGGTGAGGAATCGGAACGACAACTCAAACTGCGGGCCGAACGCTTAGCCGGCAATCCCGATAACCTGTATATCGTTAGCGAAACCAGTTTAGAGCGTATCTTTGAGCATGCTAAACAACTGCAGCCGGATATCGTGGTGGTCGATTCCATCCAAACAATAGGTACAGAGGCCATTGAATCGTCTATTGGTTCGCTTAGCCAAGTGCGCGAGTGTGCCGCACGGATATTGGAATTTGCTAAATCCGAAAATATACCCTTCTTAATCGTGGGCCATATCACCAAGGATGGCAGTTTAGCCGGACCTAAGGTGCTGGAGCATATCGTGGATACAGTCCTCCAGTTTGAAGGTGACCAACACTATATGTACCGCATCCTGCGTGCCCAAAAGAACCGTTTCGGTTCAACATCCGAATTAGGCATTTTTGAGATGCGTCAGGATGGATTACGCGAAGTGAGCAATCCGTCCGAACTATTGCTCTCCTCTAACCACGATGGTTTAAGCGGCATTGCTATTGCTGCGGCTGTGGAGGGCGTAAGACC
>JAGHTR010000024.1 GCA_018065205.1 Candidatus Colicola caccequi | reverse complement strand
TACTTTGCCCGATTTTTCTTCTTCCAACGATCTCTCCAATGGAGTCATAGGACGAACCTCAAAATTAAAACCAAATGCTTTTACAATGGCTTTGAAACGTTTTGCTTCAACACGAGGGACATTAATAGTAAAACAATCATAAGTTGGTACCATAGTGGATGTTTGCATACTCTTTCCTCCTTGTTTTTTTCATTTTGCGGTGCAAAATTACAAAGAAATTTTGGGATTTGCAAATAAAAAATGCGCCTTTCGGTAAAAAAGCACATTTTTGATGTAAACGCAAACGTAAACGCAGACTAAGCCAATCAACCAATTTTCCTTAGGATTTGGAGCATTTGAATGAGGGCTTTGGTGCAAGCACGGGTCGTGATTTGTTCCCTACTTATATCGGAACATCCGGAGGACATATTGGAGTGCTCTAAGCACCCCGAGCCTAAATGGAAGCACTCAGCATAGGTGCCAACAGGCGTAGCCCAAGCCATCCAAACCGTGCCGACCGGCTTATCAGGAGTGCCTCCGGTAGGTCCTGCTACCCCACTGGTCGCAATAGCAAAATCTGTATTGGTTAATTTGCGAACTCCTTCTGCCATAAATCTCACTGTCTCTTCGCTAACTGCACCATGCTTTTCTAAAACTTCTGCAGGAACGCCTAAGACGTTCTGTTTGACGGAATTATCGTACGCCACCACACTGCCCCAATACCAAGCCGAACTGCCGGAATGTGCATTGAGTAAAGCAGCCAAACGACCACCGGTGCAACTCTCCGCCGTGCTGATAGTTTGACCCTTAGCCAAAAGCAGACGACCTAACACCAACTCCAACGGCAGATCTTCATCTATAATCAAATAGTCCGCAACAAGGTCCTTGAGTTGATTCCATTGGGCATCTAAAATAGTCTTGGCATCACCCTTATCCGAATCGGCATAGAGACTGAGCCGCAAACGGATAGTGCCATCCTTAGGCAAATAAGCCAAATGCAGACAATCCGGCAGAGCATTCTCCCATTTATCCAAAATAATAGCCAAACTGCTCTCAGCAATACCACTGACTAACAAAGTGCGATGCTCAATCGTTAGTGCCATATCCGGCAACTGCTCCGTTAACCACGGCAAGACCTGCTCATTCATGGCTATTTGCATCTCATGAGGGACTCCGGGGAGGGAGATTAAGAGTTTAGAGTTGAGAGTTGAGAGTTTAGAGTTGAAAGATGAAAGATTAGAGTTTAGAGTGAAGGCCATGATGGGGGCGGAACCGACACGATTAGGCAGAATGGTGCAGTTCTCCGGCACAAGCCACTGAGTAGCCGTGAGACGATTGAGGACATCCGGACGGTTCTTATATAACTCCCTGACATGCTCTTCCACCTGCTTAGACGGCACTAAACGGGTATGGAAATAGTCACACAGCACTTTCTTAGTGATATCGTCCTTAGTGGGACCCAATCCTCCGGTAGTCAGCACTATATCGGCGCGAGAGAAAGCCTCATCCAGGGCAGCCGTGATATGTTCGGCATCGTCATGCACGGACGTGATTTGTTTGAGCGCTATACCGCGTTCATTCAGTTGCTGCGCCATCCAAGCCGAATTGGTATCCACGACCTGACCAATGAGCAGTTCATCTCCGATGGTTATAATCTCACAGTTCATTGTTTACATTGTTTTTCCCATTCCGAAGCAGTCAGGCATAGTTCATCATACCATTCCTGCCCAAATCGACGAATGAGCGGTTCTTTTAGAAATTCATATAATCGGATATGGTTCTTCTTGCCCAACACCCGAGCACAATGGCATATATCCCACCGATGGTACTCTACCCCAACCTTATCGCCCACTTGAGCGAGACGCACCGGATAAAGATGGCAGGAGATAGGCTTCTTAAAGGTTATCTTACCGGCATTAAAGGCTTTTTCTATCAAGCAATAGCACCAGCCGTTATGGTCGGTTCGCGCAAAGACGCAGTCCTTATCGTTCACGATGGAAGTGACCCGCTCCCCACTGGGATCAAGGTAGGATATGCCCTGTTGCTGCACTACAGCCCGCGCCTCGGGCGTCATATCCGGCAGCAGAATAGGCAGAATCTGCTCTACCTCACGGCACTCCTCATCCGAAATGGGTGCTCCGGCATCGCCTTCAATGCAGCAGCAACCATGGCAGACATCCAAGTTGCAGCAAAAGTCCTTCTCTAATATATCCAGACTGACCAATGTATTTTGAATCAAGAACATAAGCCTTCAATAAAGATTTTGAGTCCGATGCCAATTAAGATCAGTCCTCCAATCATTTCGACATTGAGGCGGAACTTACTGCCCACAAACACACCAATCAGATAACCGGCCACGGAGAAGATAAAAGAGCATAAAGCGATGATACTGATGCCCAGCCATAGACTTTCCGGACAAGGAATAAAAATAACGCCTGTTGCCAAAGCATCTATGCTGGTAGCAATGGCCAAGGCGATTAAGTTGCGGGCAGACCAATCCACAGGCTTAGGCTCGTCTTTTTGGAACGATTCGTAAATCATCTTGCCCCCTATCCATCCCAACAAAGCCAATGCTATGATGCCGGCGTAATGGCTGAAGAAAGAGCGACAAAGCGTACCGGCATAGTAACCGATAAGCGGCATTCCACCCTGAAAGAGTCCAAAGAGGACAGCCATCAACCAAGGATGTTGGCGTTTAGCAAAGACCTCGTGGATATCCACCACGAGACCCTGAGAGATACTGACTGCAAAGCAGTCCATTGCCAGTCCAATCCCTATTAAGATGATAGAAAAGCAATCCATTAATGCTTATAACGATAGCGAGCCACAGTCTTGCCCTTGGCTATATTCGTTAGTTTAGTGCGCACAAACTGCTTGCGGATAGGCGAAATACGGTCCGTAAAGACATGTCCCTCAAGGTGGTCGTATTCATGCAAGACGATACGCGCTTTGAAGTCCGTATAAGTATCTTCATGCCACTGGAAATCGGCATCCTGATAACGGATGGTAATCGTTTTGGGACGCACCACATTCTCGCTAATGCCCGGTAAAGACAGACATCCTTCGCTATACATAGAGGTCTCATCACTTTCTTCAATAATCTCGGGGTTGATAAAGACCTGCTTAAAATTGGCACAATCAGGGTAGTCCTCACCTAATTCGGTGCCATCCACAATGAAAAGTCGTTTACTGAGTCCCACTTGTGGAGCAGCCAGACCGCATCCTTCTGCCTGAAGGAGAGTTTCCTGCATATCCGCAATGAGTTGCTTAACATCCATTTCGCCCTGCTCCACCTCTTCGGTTTCGCGACGCAAGGCGGCTTGACCATATAAATATATTGGGAGTATCATTTTTATTGCTAATTGATGATTGCTAATTGCTAATTGATGATTGAGAATTGAGGTAATCTTCTAAAATGATAGTGGCAGCAAGTTTATCCACGACAGCTTTGTCTTGGCGTTGTTTGCGTTTCATGCCGCCATCAATCATAGCTCGATAAGCCAAGACGGAAGTAAATCGTTCATCATACTGAATCAGTTTGATATGAGGGAAATGGTTGCTAAACCATCCCATAAACGGCACGATATACTGAACCGATTCACTATCCTCCCCATTCATCTGAGTAGGTTTACCAATCACCACCTCATCTATCTCTCCTTTTGCCAGTTCGGCAGTTAGCCAGGTTGGCAGATCCTTTGTTAGTACAGTACAAAGAGGATTAGCCGTAATCCGAAGAGCATCGGTTATGGCTAATCCAGTTCGTTTCTTACCGTAATCTATTGCTAAAATACGTGCCACAATTACAGTGCCTCGTACTTATCCATCATTCCCAGACGATAGTAGATGCTCTTAAGAGCACGCTCGCAGTCGTAGTTGTCAGGATTAATGCTATATGCTTTCTCAAACAAAGGCAAAGCCTCTTGGTAAGCAGCATCAATCTGATCTTTCACTTTCTGGTAAGCAGCATCATCCAAGTAACCGGCTTCGTCATTGAGTTTTTTAGCCTTCTCAACAAAGACATAGCCGTAGTTGGTGTATAAGTCAGCATTGTTAGGATCGATAGCCAAACCTTGTTTGAAGACTTCAATAGCCTCGTCAAACTTATACTGCATGCTTAAGATAGAGCCCTTGGAGTTGAAATACTGAGCCTGAGGATTTTGTGCAATAGCCTTATCGAGCAATGCAATAGCGTTGTCGTAGTCGTTAGCACCTACATAAGCATTGATGCGTGTTTGGATGAAACGCTCCTCTTGCGGGAAGAGTTGGATGCACTCATCCATAACGGCATACGCCTTAGCACTGTCCTTCAGGTTCAAATAGCAACTATAGAGGTACTCACCGGCAGCAACAGCCTTATAATCACCATGAACCAAGTCTTGGAAAATAGCAATAGCCTCGTTGTATTTCTCGGCAGAATAAGCCAATTGACCTGCGCTGAAGCGGATATCCTGATACACGGTATCACGCACCATCTTGCTCTGCATCTTCGCATCCTGCATCATCGGCAGGTTAGGTATATCGGAATACAGTTTATACAGCTCATACGTAGAAGCATAGTCCTGTTGCTCATAGAAAGAGCCGGCATACCCCAGCAGACCTTGGTTCTGGTAGTATTGCAGCATCTTATCGGCAATGCTCTTGCGGATAGATACGTTCTTCTTATCCATCACCATATTGCCCTTCTTATCCATAACAAGCACTTGCGCCAGTTCGTCAGCCTTGAGCCAGTATTTATAACTCTCCTGCTGAGCAGCACCCACTACGTTATAATCAACGGGCAGTCCCATATAGACCTTATTGAGTTCAGCATTAGCCTCCTGATACCCAATCAAACCGGCTACATACCATGTATTAGCCAAGTCCTTGGTCTCGTCATTGGTCAATGCACCTTGGATGAGTTCGCGAGCAGCAGCATAGTTGGCTCCTTCGCCATTAATCATACCTTGAACTTTCTTAACGTCTTTGATTTGACCCATACCGGCAGCACTTATCAGAGCCACTCCGGCCATCAAAAATAACTTTTTCATAATGAATAGTTAATAATGAATAATGAATATTAGTTTTCGTTATCGTTTGCGTTTTCGTTTGCGTTTTCGTTTGCGTTTTCGTTTGCGTTTGCGTTCTCGTTCTCTTCGCTCTTAGGAACAGTGCAGCCAAACATGAGTGTATCGTTGCGTTTTTGCAACTCAATCAGTTTAACGCCTTGTGTAGCACGTCCCATGACGCGAATCGTGTCGATTGCCATGCGGATAGCGGTGCCGGACTTAGTGATGAGCATCAAGTCCTCGTCATCATCTACTGCATGCAGACCAATCAGGTTACCGGTCTTGTCGGTGAGTTGCATGGTCTTAACGCCCTTACCGCCACGGTTGGTAATACGATAAACGGGTTCGCCATCTTCGTCATCCAGACGAGTACGCTTACCACAGCCCTTCTCCGAAATAACAAGAACAGTCTTATCTGAATTAGGTTCTACACAAATCATGCCAATTGCACGATCCTGACCATCATTTTCTAATGTAATAGCCTTCACACCCGTTGCGGTACGACCCATTGGACGAACGGTATTCTCAGGGAAACGAACCACTTTACCATTGTAGGAAGCGATTAACATTTGGCTCTCGCCATCGGTGAGCGTAACACCAATCAAAGCATCTCCTTCACGTAATCCAACGGCATTGATACCATTAGCGCGAGGACGGCTATAAGACTCTAAGGTAGTCTTCTTCATCAAACCATTCTTGGTAGCAAAGATCAAGTAGTGGTTATTGACATATTCCGGATCATTAAGGCCCTTGACGTTGATGAAGGCACAAACCTTATCACCCTTTTCCAGATTGATGATATTTTGGATAGCACGTCCCTTGCTTTGACGGTTTCCTTCGGGCAGGTCATATACTTTCTGCCAGTACAAACGACCATTGGTAGTGAAGAACATCATGGTAGAGTGCATACTTGCCTGATGTACATACTCGGTAAAGTCCTCATCACGCGAACCGGTAGCCTTCATACCTACGCCACCTCTACCCTGCTCCTTGAATTCAGCCAGCGGAGTACGTTTGATATAGCCAAGGTGAGAAATCGTAATCACCATATCGTCATCAGCGTACATATCTTCAGGATTGAACTCAGTAGCCATCTTAACAATCTTAGTGCGACGTTCGTCAGCGTATTTATCCTTCACTTCGTTCAATTCGTCCGTTACAACGCCATAACGCAATACCTCGTCAGCCAATAACTCGTTAAGGTGAGCAATCTGTTTCTCTAACTCAGCATATTCGTTCTTCAACTCATCAATACGCAGTCCGGTTAATTGACTCAGACGCATATCAACGATAGCCTTAGACTGGAGGTTATCTAACTCAAAGCGTTTCTCCAAGTTAGTCTGAGCCTCGGCAGGAGTACGACTGGCGCGGATAATCTTAACCACTTCGTCAATATTATCAACGGCAATGATTAAGCCTTCCAACAAGTGTGCTCTTTCTTCGGCTTTCTTGAGTTCCCAACGGGTGCGGCGAGTAACCACGTCCATACGGTGCTCTATAAAAGTAGAGATAATATCCTTAAGGTTCATCAACTGAGGACGACCCTTCACCAGAGCGATGTTATTGACGGAGAATGAACTTTGTAACTCCGTGAACTTATACAGTTTATTCAGCACCACTTGTGCGTTCGCGTCGCGTTTCACCTCAATCACCACGCGTATATCGCGCTTAGACTGGTCGCTGATGTCCGATATACCTTCAATCTTCTTGTCGCTCACTAACTCAGCAATCTTCTTCACCAAATCACTCTTAACAACTCCGTAAGGCAATTCGGTAATGATGATATGCTCGCGACCGTTATTATCCGTCTCAATATCAGCATTTGAGCGCACTACAATACGACCACGTCCGGTCTCAAAAGCATCGCGTACACCTTGGTAACCATAGATCGTACCACCGGTTGGGAAATCAGGAGCCTTAATGTACTCCATCAGTTCGTCAATCGATATATCTTCGGGCACTTCGGTACCATTTTTCTTAGCCTCATCAATCTCAATCTGACGTTTTACGTAAGCCACACAGCCATCGATGACTTCACCTAAGTTATGGGTAGCCATATTAGTAGCCATACCAACCGCAATACCGGTAGCACCATTAACCAGCAGATTAGGGAAACGGCAAGGCAGCACAGTAGGCTCCAAGAAACGGTCATCGTAGTTACGCTGCATATCTACGGTATCCTTCTCAATATCACGCAGCATTTCTTCGGCTAACTTACTTAGACGAGCCTCAGTATAACGCATAGCAGCCGGACCATCACCGTCCACACTACCAAAGTTACCCTGACCATCCACTAAGCAATAACGCATGTTCCAAGGCTGAGCCAAGCGGACCAATGTTCCATAAATAGAACTATCACCATGTGGGTGATACTTACCCATTACATCACCCACGATAGCAGCCGATTTCTTAGTGGCCTTATCGGAAGTGTAACCACCTTCGTTCATGGCGTATAACACACGCCGTTGAACAGGTTTAAAACCATCACGAGCATCCGGAAGCGCACGGCTGACGATGACACTCATTGAATAGTCAATGTACGAGGATTTCATTTCCTCGTCAATTTTTACAGGAATAATTCTGTCTTCGTTCATATCAAAAAATTTAATTAGTTGCTAATTAATATCCTAATTTGCTGCAAAATTACATAAAATTTTTGATACTACCAAATTTTTCTTCTAATAAAATCACTTTTTTCTACCGACACCCTGTCGATTTTGCTATCAACCTATGCTTAAATCGCCTAAAAATGGCCTTAAAATGGAAGATGAACAAAAAATAGCCCTCAAAATGAGAGCTAATTTTTGCGATGGAGTTGAGCGGCTTACGGGAGTCGGACCCGCCTCCTCAGCTTGGGAAGCTGATGCACTACCGATGTGCTAAAGCCGCATTTGCGAGTGCAAAATTACAAAGAAATTCGCACATACACAAATTTTTCTTGCTTTTTCTATTAAAAATTACTTTTTATCCAGTTTAACTACGAGCGCACTAACCGGTTCTGCGACGATAGGTTGCGTCAAGTCAATGGTTTGATTTCCATGAAGAGGCAGGATTCCTGTGGTAGCGTAGTTATCCAATAATTCCTGATAGTGATTCATCGGAACGGTCTTGGATTGTTCGCTGGCGTTAATGAAAACGAGTACGGCCTCCTCCTTATTATATCTTGCGTACGCGTACGTATTATCACGTCCGAGCCATTGCATGGTTTTACCATCCCACAAAACAGGTTCGCTCTTGCGCCAATTCCACAAGGTTTTCATTTGATTATAGACATCTTTTTGTGTATCGGTCAATTCATCCTGAGTAGGCAGCGGTTGACGGAGCCCCGAGTGCCCCATACTCATATCTACGGAACGCTGCATATATTCATCTCCGGCAAACATTTGTGGAATACCGCGCATCGTAGCAATCATAATATGACCTATCATTACACGACGAGGATCATTATCCTTTACGATATCTGCAAAGCGATCCATGTCATGGTTGCCTACAAACATTAGCAAGTTATTGGCATCTCCGTAGAGGTAGTCCGCCGTAAGCGCGTCGTAGACGCGAGCCATTCCTCCACCCCATGCAGTACCATCATTCTCCAAAGCCTGGCGAATAGCCTCTTCGGTAGGAAAGTCCATTACCGAAGGAAGGTTACTATTAAAGCCGTCGTAGTTGGCTGTTCCTGCTTGCCAATAAGCCACCTGACTGGCCGGTCTAGTCCATGTTTCACCAACAATATTTATCCATGGATACTCATTGCGAATAGCCTTGCACCATTCGGACATAGGAATCTTCTCATTGTACGGATAGGTATCTACACGTAGTCCGTCTAAGTTAGCCCATTCAATCCACCAGATGTATAATTGTTTGAAGTATTGGAGCAAGTCAGGGTTATCTAAATTCATATCCGGCATATGATGGTCGAACCACCCCTCCTCACTCAATTTACGGTCATACTGCGAAGCATTAATATCATACGCCGTTGTGAAGGCATTGATGGTAGCGGTATATTCGGGGAACTGATGCCACCAGTCTTGGTACGGTAGGTCTTTGGACCACCAATGCTCAATGCCGCTATGGTTGGTAACTACATCCATGATGACTTTGAGTCCCATTTCGTGCGCTTTCTTCACCATTTGTTTATATAAATCATTAGTACCATAACGCGGGTCGATATGATAGTAATCGGCGCAGGCATAACCATGGTAACTGAAAGCCGAGTCATTAGACCAAGTCAGAGGTGTAGGCCAAATATACGTTGCGCCTAATTCTTTGATATGCGGTAATTCGTTTATAATGCCTTGAATATCACCACCTTGTCGGCCATGGATATAGCCTTTTCTACAAGGTTCTTTCATGCCTGCTACCGTGTTATTGGTGGGGTCTCCATCGCGGAAACGATCGGGCATTAACAGGTAAATCATATCCTTGGACGAGAAAGACTCTTTGATACAATTAGACACCTTACGCTCAACAATCTCGTAATTAAATTTGACCTTCTTGCGTCCCTGTTTAATAACAAACGTGTATATACCGGCACGACGCACGTCTAAATCAATAAATAGGTAGTTTTTGCTTTCCGCATTGCGCACCTGTTTGATGCGCAATCCGTTATCCTGCACTTTGCCTTTGGCATCAAGGATAGTAACCTGACCATCAGCCAGGTTATCACCATAAACCATTAGAGTAAGGGGGCACTGCATATTGGTCCACCAATTCAGCGGCTCTACTTTTTGAACAGAAACAGCCTGCAACATTGTTGTGCATGCTAATGCTACTAATAGAACAAGTTTTTTCATATCACGCATTTTATACAATTTGGTGCAAAGGTACGATTTTTTTTTGGTTTTACCAAATCGGATAGTCAAAAAATGTATTTTTTTCGCAAAAACAAGATTATCGTATATTTTTATGTATAAAAATTTGCATATATGCGAAATTCTTTGTACCTTTGCACGCTTTTTATGGGCAAAAATCTAAAACAAACAAAATAAATCATTATTATCATGCAACAAATCATCTTGAAACGTGGTTTGGATCTACCGATGGACGGCAAGGCAGAATTAGCACTTGGTAGTGTTAATCGCCCTGAGGTCTTTAAGATTGTTCCGGACCACTTCGCCGGTATTACGCCCAAGTTGGACGTTAAGGTAGGCGACAAAGTGAAAGCGGGTAGTCCCCTCTTCCACGACAAGACGTTTGAAGCGATGTTATTCACCTCGCCCGTTTCGGGTACGGTGCAGGAGATTGTGCGCGGAGATCGCCGCAAAATCCTGTCGATTAACATCCTAGCAGACGCAAAGATTGAGTATGCGAAGTTTGACGTCAAGAAGGCGACTACAGCCGAAGGCGTCAAGACCCTCCTACTCCAGTCCGGTTTGTGGCCATTGATTATGCAACGTCCTTACGCATGTATCGCATTGCCTAACAAAGAGCCCCAAGCCATTTTTATTTCTACTTTCTGTTCCGCTCCCTTAGCCCCCGATTACGAGTGGGTTCTAAAGGGTCAAGGAGCTATTCTGCAAGCAGCCGTAACGGCGCTCAGCAAGATTGCTACGGTTTATGTAGGAATCAAAGCCGGCTCCGCTGCGCCTGAATTCCGTGGTTTGAAGGACTGCGTTCTATTTGAAGTAGCCGGTCCGCACCCCGCAGGTAATCCAAGTGTTCAGATTAACAACATCCGTCCGATGCGTCAGGGTGAAACGATTTGGACTATTGGTATTCAGAACCTTGCCTTGATTGGTCGTTTGTTCGCCAAGGGCATTGTGGATATGCAGAAGAAAGTGGCATTAGCCGGTCCGATGGCTTATGGCCGTCAGTACTACAATGTACTGCCCGGTATGCCGGTTAGCGCAGTATTAGAATCCAACTACCATAAAGAAGTGCCTTGCCGCTTTATTGCCGGTAACGCTTTAGATGGTCATCAAGTGATGTTGGACGATATCATGTCGATTTACACGAACCTTTACACCGTTATTGGTGAGGGAACGGATGTGCATGAGTTTATGGGATGGATGTTCCCACGCTTTAATGCCTTCCATTTCGGTCAAACCGACCCCGCTAAGATGATTGTAGATAACTGCTTTATGAAGTGGTTATTTGGTGAACGCAAATACCAATGGGATGCTCGTCTCAAAGGTGGCCGCCGTGCTATTATCGTCAGTGGCGAATATGATAAGGTGCTTCCGATGGATATCTATCCTGAGCAGTTGATTAAGGCTATGATTGCCCTCAACTTAGACAAGATGATTGAATTAGGAGCCAATGAAGTAGCTCCCGAGGATTTTGCCTTATGTGAATATGTATGTACATCCAAGATGCCGTTACAAGCCATTGTGCGTCAGGCTTTGGATGCAATGAGAAAGGAGATTGAGTAATGGAAAAGTTCTATCAATTATGGAAGAAGTTCGGTAAGAACTTTGAGCAAGGTGGCAAACTGGAAAAGTTATCCTCTTTCTACGATGCCTTTGATACCTTCCTGTTCACTCCTACCACCACTGCCAAGCGCGTTGGTTCGCAGATTCATGACGGTAGCGATAGCAAGCGCACCATGATTATTGTGGTGCTGGCTTTGATTCCCTGCTTGCTATTTGGTATGTTTAATGTTGGTTATCAGCACTTACTGGCAACTGGTCAATTAGCCGAAGGTCTAACCTGCTGCTTATGGTGGAAAGCCCTCGGCTTTGGTGCTTTAGCCATCATTCCTTTCTATTTGGTTTCCTACATTGTAGGTTTGGGTATTGAGTTTATTGTGGCTCAAATTAAGCATGAAGAAGTAGCAGAGGGTTACTTAGTGACCGGTTTTATTCTGCCTCTTATCCTGCCTATTAACACTCCTCTATGGCAAGTGGCCATTGCAACCGCTTTTGCCGTTATCTTTGCTAAGGAAGTGTTTGGCGGAACGGGTTACAATATCTTCAACGTAGCATTGATTGCTCGTGCCTTCCTGTTCTTTGCTTATCCTAACAGCATGACCGGCGACAGCGTCTTTGTTCGTTTGGGCAGCACTTGGGGCTGGGACGGTGGTGCAGCCGTTGATGGTTGGACCGGCGCTACTACCCTAACCCAATTAAGTACAGGTGCCGCCACCGAGAGTGTTTCTTTCTGGGAGGCCGTCAATGGTTTGATGCCCGGTTGTGTAGGTGAGACTTGCGTTTGGGCTATCTTATTGGGTGCTATCCTACTGCTGGCAACCGGTGTTGCTTCTTGGAAAGTGATGGTTTCTATCTTGGCTACTGCAGGCATTACGGCGGCGCTGTTTAATGCTTTTGGTTCAGATAGCGCTATTGCCCAGTATCCTTGGTATATGCAACTGGTTAGTGGTGGTCTGTTGTTTGGTGCTGTCTTCATGGCAACCGACCCTGTTACGGGTGCTCGTACCGAGTGCGGTAAGTGGATTTATGGTGCACTCATTGGATTTATTGTTATCTTGGTGCGCGTACTCAACCCCGGTTATCCAGAGGGTATGATGCTGGCTATCCTGCTCGGCAACGCCTTTGCACCACTGATTGACTGGTGCGTAGTTCGCAAAAATATTAAACGTCGTATGAATAGATAAGGAGGTAGATTATGAAAACAGATTCTAACGTTTATACGATTACATATGCTACGATTCTTGTTGTGATTGTAGCCGTTATGTTGGCTGTAGTCAGCCAAGTGCTAAAACCACGTCAGGAAGCCAATCAGCGTCTGGATGTCCAGAAGCAGATTCTTACGGCCCTGAACGTAGATTATACCAATGCTGATCCCGCTGCGCTGTATGACCGGATTGTAGAGGAGCAGACGTTTGGTGAGTTACCACTTTATGTAGCAACGATTGATGGTGCCACCAAGTATGTACTGCGCCTGCACGGTCAAGGTCTATGGGGTGGCATCTGGGGCTATATAGCTTTGGATGAGGACAAGAATACCATTTATGGTATTAATTTTGGTCACGAGAGTGAGACTCCGGGTCTGGGTGCAGAGATTACCACCGAGAATTTCCGTAGCCGTTTCTTTGGCAAGCATATCAACGATACCAAGGGTGAGTTCCGCAGTGTAGCAGTGCTCAAATCCGGTAAAGTGGCTCCTGAAGGACAAGAGCAAGTTGATGCTTGGGCAGGTGCAACTATCACCTCTACCGGCGTTAACGACATGTTGCTCAATTCACTTTCCGAATATACTGATTTCTTAAGAAAGGAGGTCAACAATGCTGAGTAAACAAACGAAAGAGGCATTCTTAGGTCCTCTTAACGCCAATAACCCCGTCCTGGTGCAGATTCTTGGTATCTGTTCGGCTCTTGCTGTAACGGTGCAACTTAAGCCTGCCTTGGTGATGGGTATTAGTGTAACGATTATTGTGGCTCTCGCCAATGTTGTGATTGCACTTATTCGCAAGAGTATCCCAATGCGTATCCGTATTATTGTGCAACTCGTAGTGGTTGCCGCGCTGGTAACGATTGTGTCTGAGATTCTCAAGGCCTTCGCTTACGATGTAGCTATGCAATTAAGTGTGTATATCGGTTTGATTATTACCAACTGTATTTTGATGGGCCGCTTAGAAGCATTTGCGATGACCAATAACGTGAAGGACAGTCTGATGGACGGTCTGGGCAACGGTTTTGGTTACGCTATGATTCTGGTGATTGTAGCCTTTGTTCGTGAGTTATTTGGTTCAGGCAAATTGCTAGGTTACCAAATCATTCCGGATAGTTGGTACGAAGCCGGTTATAGTAACTGCGGTATGATGCTTATGCCTGCCATGGCATTGATACTGGTAGGATGTGTTATCTGGGCTCATCGCTCAATTAATGATAAGGAGGGTAAATAATGGAACATGCACTTAGTCTTTTCGTTCGCACTATCTTCGCGGACAATATGATTTTCGCCTTCTTCTTAGGAATGTGCTCATTCCTGGCTGTAAGTAAGGATGTTAAAACATCTGCCGGTCTGGGTGTAGCCGTTATCTTCGTTCAGACGATTACCCTGCCTGTCAACTATTTGTTGCAGGTTCATGTATTGGCACCTCTGGGTTTAGGATACCTCAGTTTCATTCTTTTCATCGCTGTGATTGCGGCTATTACGCAGTTAGTTGAGATGATTGTGGAGAAAGTGAGTCCATCCTTGTATTCAACCCTTGGTATTTTCCTGCCGTTGATTGCCGTTAACTGCGCCATCATGGGTGGTTCGCTCTTTATGCAACAACGCGTATTATTAGATCCTGAAAACGTTAAAGCCATTGCTAACTTAGGTGATGCTTTTGCTTTTGCGATTGGTTCAGGTTTAGGCTGGATGCTCGCTATCGTTTGCTTAGCCGGTATCCGTGAGAAAATGGAGTATAACGATGTTCCCAAGCCATTGCAAGGTATTGGTATCACCTTCATTACGGTAGGTTTGATGGCCCTTGCATTTATGTGCTTCAGTGGACTTAACATTTAATAGGAGGATACAACTATGATGGATATTCAAGCAATTATTTATGCTGTTGTCGTTTTCTTAGCAGTTATTCTTCTGTTAGTCGTTATTCTGCTTGTTGCTAAGAAATACTTAGTAGCCAGCGGCGACGTTAAGGTAACTGTTAATGGTGATAAAGAGTTCTCTATTCCTGCCGGAGGTACCCTACTCGCTTCGATGGGTGTAGCCGGAGTGCATCTGCCTTCCGCTTGCGGTGGTAAGGGTAGTTGCGGTCAATGTAAGTGTCAAGTGCTCGAAGGTGGCGGAGAGATTCTGCCTACCGAGACTGTTCATTTCAGCCGTAAGCAGCAGAAAGACCACTGGCGTTTGGGATGCCAAGTGAAAGTGAAGAACGACCTGCAACTCAAGATTGATGAGTCTGTATTGGGCGTTAAGGAATGGGAGTGCGAGGTTATCTCGAATAAGAACGTAGCTACGTTTATTAAGGAGTTCAAGGTTAAACTGCCTGCCGGCGAACACATGAACTTTGAACCCGGTAGTTATGCACAAATTCGTATTCCTGAGTATGATATCGATTATGATCGTGATATGGATAAGAGCCTGATTGGCGACTTGTACTTGCCGGCATGGAAGAACTTCAAATTGTTCGGTCTCAAGCAGAAGAACACCGAAGCCACTATTCGTGCTTACTCTATGGCTAACTATCCTGACGAAGGAGATATCATTACGCTGACTGTTCGTATTGCTACGCCTCCGTTTAAGCCCAAAGACCAGTGTCCGAATGGACCTGAATTCCAGGATGTACCTTGTGGTATTGCTTCAACGTATATCTTCTCGCTTAAACCGGGTGATAAAGTTATCATGAGTGGTCCTTATGGTGAGTTCCACCCCGTTTATGATAGCAAGAAAGAGATGATTTGGGTTGGTGGTGGTGCCGGAATGGCTCCGTTGCGTGCTCAAATCATGCATATGCTCAAAACACGTCAATGCCGCGATCGTGAGATGCACTATTTCTATGGTGCTCGTGCTATTGATGAGGTCTTCTTCTTGGATGATTTCCTGCAATTGGAGAAGGAGTTCAAGAACTTCCATTTCCACTTGGCTTTGGACCGTCCGGATCCCAAGGCAGATGGACTGGGTATCAAATATACGGCAGGATTTATTGCTCCGGTAATGGGCGATACATATCTCAAGCAGCATGATGCTCCCGAAGATATTGAGTATTACTTGTGCGGTCCTCCAATGATGGCCAAGACGGTGGTTGACCTACTCCACTCGTTGGGCGTAGATGACCAAGATATCCGTTTTGATAACTTCGGTGCTTAAAGGTGTTTAGAACACTCAAGTACAAATAGAGGGACATGTTTGTGTTCCTCTATTTTTTTTGTATATATATACAACTAAGACATGTATAAAATTTGGCATACTTTTTGTAAATTGATGAGCAGAACCTAACCTATGAAAGATAGCAGTAGCCCTCAACGAAGAGAGCAGTTGTCTTTCCGTAAAAAACTAAACCTTTAAGTATGAAAAAAGTATGTGTTTGTTTGGCGTTAGCATCGCTAATTTGGATGCTACACGCAAGCCCCACTCGTTTCAGAGTGGAAGTTCAAGACCTTTCTCCAACGAAAGTAGATTTATGCATTACAGATGAACAAGGTTCACCAGTAGTCGCGAGTCATTATCAATGGTATCTAAATGGGATACCTATTGCATTGGCCACTTCTTCCACGTATTCCGCCACGCAAGAAGGCGAGTACACATGTTTAGTAGATGGTCAATTAACCTATCGACATGTCATTGTTGACTGTGATTATCAATTGTTATTTGATGACCATAGTTCTGACCAGAATTGGTTTAATGTAGCCAATTGGTACCCCCATTATGACCACCTTCCTACTCTCCAGTCCAAAGCTGCTATTCAAGAGCAGACAATGGCACACATCACAACCACTACCGGACAAGGTGCAGCGGTTGCTCAACAACTCACTCTGCGCAATGGTGCACAGATTGTAGTGGAGCCGGAAGGACGATTGGCTATAGATAGTATCATTTATAGTCCAACCAGTCGTATCTCCATTCAAACCGACATCAATCATGCCGGAGCCGTAAGTGTAGCAGAGAACAGTCCCCTTATGGCTTCTACATCTGTATATGGCAAGGCCACCAGTGATGGCAAATATGGTAGCGATGTAATTTGGCAATTCACTACCCTTCCCTTATCCAGTGGACAAACGGCCGAGCACGATTTTTACGGAGCGTGGTTGACACAATGGAACGAAAACCAGACTGATCCAAGCGGTCAATTAGGAGGTAGTTGGAGTTGGATAAACAACACCGATTATCTGCAACTCTTCCGAGGTTATGCCCTCACCCAAAACCATGAAACGGTGTATTCCTTCACCGGTACATTACCAACTACAGATACTCATCTAAATGGCCTTACTTATACATTAGGCAAAGGAGATGGCTACCATTTATTGGGCAATTCATATAGTGCTCCCATTGATGTTGCCGCTATGGAAGCAGAAGACTTTCATAATATGGAAATGACTTTCTATCTGCTGCATTATGGTTCGATGGACCAACAACAAAAATTAGCAGAAGAAGGTTCGCTCAATATCACCGGAGACCCCAGTGAGTTAAGCAATGGTCAGTATTACGCTCTACCCGTTTATTTGGCTAAAAGTGGTGTATTGACGAATACACTTATACCCAGTATGCAAGGGTTCTTCGTACAGACTACAGCTGCCGATGCAGCACTTACATTGGACTATCAACGAATCGTGCATCAACCCAATAAGAATGCGTCTCAACCTGCTCCATCGGCCTACACTCCGATGCGAACACTGCAACCTATTTATGCGTCATTAACGGCTATCTGCTCAACAACGCATTTTGCTGATGCCGCTAAGTTATTCCTCAACGAGGATTGCTCCGACGGATTTGATAATGGATGGGATGGCAAAAAAATGTTAGGTAGTGCCGCTTCACCACAAGTTTATTGGACCAGTTCAGACGGAATATGGCAATATAATGTCACTAATCAAGCAGATAGCGTTACCTTGGAAGTTATTGCCGGATCAGAGCCCGATATTACGCTACGCATTGACCGCAATGGTATGGGTGCATACTATCCGCAATTATGGCTCAAGGATTTAAAGACAGGTACTACTATTGACCTGAACGTTACCAACCAATATACGTATTCGGATTCCGAGGGAGACATCCGTGCTTTCCTACTGATAGGACATAAAGGTAGTCCGACCGGCATCACAATTCCTTCCGAAGAAATGCCACCCAAAGGCATATATGACATCTTGGGGCGCAAAGTAAAACATGCACCTAATTCGCCACATCACGGACTATATATCATCATAGATGATAATGGCGCACGAAAGGAGGTGATATGATGACCACCAATGATTTCTATTCTACATCGTCGATGTTAGATTATTCGGAGCCGATGCCTTATAGCGGCACTTTACCTTCATCCGAATTTACGGTTCCTTTCTATGCCGGAGAAATAAGTGGAGGTCAAACCACCTATTCTCCAACGACGAAAAGTCCTAATACACCTTTTGTGCCCGGATATAAAGATGATGATCACCAACTTCCTATAGGAGATGTGGTATTCCCTTTGTTGGCGATAGCCTTGGCATACATCCTTATCCGGTCAGCCAAACAAGTTATTAACCATTAATAATATTAATTATGAAGAAGATTATATTTATATCCATTCTTATGACCAGTGCAATCTGTTTTGCACAAAGTGATCCTTGTATTCACTTCAATGCCCATACCATTGATACAGACTACCCATATGTAGATTTGGATCTTCCCAGTGGCACTTTATGGGCAAGTATGAACGTCGGAGCAGGCTGTGAAACAGACATAGGCTATTATTTCATGTGGGCAGATATAACAGGACATGATGGAACTTACTATTTCTCACCGGATAATTACAGTAGTACACCTGCCTCCAACTACAACCAAAGTATCCAATCGGGGAGCACATACGATGCTGCAGCACAGAACTGGGGATCCAATTGGACTATGCCCACTAAAGCGCAAATGGAGGAACTGCGAGACTATTGCAACTATCAATGGACATCCATTAACGGAGTAAACGGATGTAAGTTCAGCAGTAAACAAGACCCTAGCAAATACATCTTTTTCCCGGAATGCGGTTATGCGGTGTTTGGAACGGTCCAGTATGTTACTCATGCATATTGTTGGTTTATAGATTGGGTATCAGTAGACCACGTCTACTATTCCGACTTGCACTATAATAGTTCCATTCAAAAAACCATAATTGGTATTTACCAAGAGTATTTAGCTCGCTGGGCAGGACTACCAATCCGCCCCATTCGCGTAGCACCATAAACAAACTTTGGGGTGAATGACAAAAAAAAAGAAGGGATAGTCCGATGGGCTACCTCTTCTTTTGTCCTCAAATAGGTACTATTTTTTTTCCATATATACAAATAAATTTTTCCCTTATTTTACAAATAATTCTTTCGTTCCGTTTAAATGTACCTTTGCACGAAAATTCAAAAATTAACCAATAAAACATACTATCTTCATGAAAAAATCATCAATTTTCTTGTCTTTATGTGCAATCATTGCCCTTTGCGGTGCATGTAAGTCAAAATCGTCAGAAAAAGAAGTGCAGATTACTCCTAA